>CAUUMU010000054.1:0-3170 GCA_963546435.1 uncultured Candidatus Saccharibacteria bacterium | reverse complement strand
GCGGTGAACATACTGTTCGCATTGACTTTTCTGGCACCATCACCGACGCTATGCACGGGCTATATCCATGCTATTTTACCCACGAGGGCGTGAAAAAACAGCTGTTTGCCACCCAGTTTGAATCACATCACGCCCGCGAAGTGTTCCCGTGTGTTGATGAGCCGGCTGCCAAGGCGACCTACGACGTAACGCTGGTGACCGCTCCGGGACTCACCGTCCTTGGCAATATGCCCGTCACTGAATCATCCGAAAAAGATGGCACGCTGACAACCACTTTTGCCACCACACCGCGGATGAGTAGCTATTTGCTGGCTTTTGTCATCGGTGAACTACATAAGAAAACCGCTCACACCAAATCCGGCGTTGAGGTAAATGTTTGGGCTACACCAGCCCAAAGCGAAGAAACGCTAAACTTTGCGCTGGATATCGCTACTCGCTCCATCGATTTTTATAACGAATACTTTGGCGTGCCGTATCCGCTACCAAAGTCTGACCACGTTGCATTACCCGATTTCTCGTCAGGCGCTATGGAAAACTGGGGGCTCATCACCTACCGCGAAAGTTGCTTACTGGCTGACCCGAAATTAACGCCGGAGTCGTCCAAGCGCTTCATCGCCACCGTCATCGCTCACGAACTCAGCCATCAATGGTTTGGTAATTTGGTGACCATGCAGTGGTGGAACGACCTGTGGCTAAACGAAAGCTTCGCCAATATGATGGAATACGTAGCGGTCGACGCACTGCATCCTGAATGGCGGATGTGGGAAGATTTTGCGACAAGCGAAGTCACCGCGGCGCTGCGGCGCGATAGCCTGGACGGCGTACAGCCCGTGCAGGCTGATGTTAATCACCCAGATGAAATCAGCACCTTGTTTGACCCAGCGATTGTTTACGCCAAAGGCGGGCGGCTATTAGTGATGGTGCGGCGGCTGATTGGCGAGGAGGCGTTTCGGGCAGGGCTCAAGTCATATTTTGAAAAATTCGCTTACCAAAACACTGTTGGTAATGATTTATGGCGGGAGCTAGAAACTGCCAGCGGCCAGCCGATTGTTGATCTGATGAACGCCTGGATTTCCCAGCCGGGGTTGCCGATTGTACAAGTCGAACAGGATAATTCGGCCGAGCAACCCACCGCCACCCTCCGCCAAGAACGCTTTTTCATCGGCGACCATCAGCCATCTGACGCGTGCTGGCCAATTCCACTGTTTGCCAACCAACCACTTGATGACGCAATATTGACCGAGCGCGAAAAAACATTCAGCATTGAAAAACCGCTGCAGATAAACTGCGGACTGAACGGGCATTTCGTGACCAAATATGACAACGCTACTCGTGAGCAACTGCTAGCCAACATTCACAAACTGCCGACTCTGGACAAAATCTGCCTACTCCAGGACGCCACGCTACTAGCTCGGGCTGGATTTGAGAATTCAGCTTCACTCCTGCCGCTGGCACTGTCGCTGAAACACGAAACTAATGAGAAGGTTTTCGACATGGCGGCTGGTGCACTGGCGGAGCTACGCAAATTTGTTGACGATGATGACGACGGCAAAGCCCGCTTGAAGCAAATTTCTGGCGAGTTTGCTCGCGCTACATTTGACGAACTGGGCTGGGACGAAACGCCTGGCGAGTCTGACGACGACCGCGAGCGGCGCGTCACTGCCCTGGGACTGATGATCTATAGCGAAGACCAAGCAGTACTGGCGGAAGCCAAGCGGCGGTTTGACGGTCAATCCCTCGAAGAATTACCAACAGAAATCCGTTCACTGATCATCAGTGCCAATGTGCGACACTTTGAAACACCAGAGATGATCGACAGTCTGTTCCAGACTTACCAGAAGACGCCATCAAACGATCTGCAAGCTGATATTACCCTGGGACTTACTGCTACCAAAAACCCTGAAACTACGCAAAAAATCCTTGCAAATATCAAGCGCCCCGATGTCATTCGTCCGCAAGATGCCAGCCGTTGGTTTGTCTATCTCATCCGCACCCACGAAAGCCGCCAGCTCACCTGGAATTGGCTGAAGGACAATTGGACGTGGGTTGAAGCAACCTTTGCTGGCGATAAAAGCTATGATGATTTCATCCGCTACGCTGCCATCGGGCTGACAACGAGCGACGAACTGGCTGACTTCCGCCGCTTCTTTGGTCCAATGCTGAGTATCCCGGCCCTGACTAGGACGATTGAACTAGGCATCACGGAGATTGCCGCCCGTGTCGAGCTGATTGAACGGGATAAGGCGGGCGTGCTCGCTGCACTGCAAACAACACTGTGATATATTACGCCACATGTTTGACAAAATATCTTGACATTTTATGTCATTAGTTATATAATGATGATAGCTTCTGCTAGTGCTTATATATGAAGGGTAAAAATTGCTTTTCAGCCTCAGCAGAAGACCCATTTCTTCTTTCACAACACAAGAGGAGGTGAAGAAAATGGGAGAGGCGATTTTCTGTCTCCGTGGAGGCAGAAAAATACGGGTACACAACCAGAAGTCCCCTCAAGACTCGGAGAAATTTTTCTCTAATCTGTTGGACGTAGGGGTTCTTCGCACTGCTACCATACGTGCCACTGACGGCAGTGTCGTGGTAGTTCGAACAACCGACATCATGTGGATTGAATTTTCCGCTGATGATCCGGCGCCAACAGAGGCGCACTCAGATTAAAATATCTGTAAAAAAATCGCGGAGAGTCCGCGTCCCCACATCGCCACGGTGTGGGGTTATTTCTTTTAATTCAACACCATAGCTTCTTTGACTACCGGCGGATTGCCCTCAACAGCTACTACCAGTAACCGCATGTCACATCCTTCATATTGCGGAGACTGTGTCATAAACAGCTCTGCTGCAAAGCGCATTTGTCGCTATTTTTTAGTGGTAATCACCGCTAGTCCAATCATTCTTACGGTATTTAACTTCAGTAAACCATAGCACGTCATCTTTCATGCTGACAATGTCAATTTCACAGTACCACGTGCCAATTCCGCTCTATACTTTCGTGACCGTCAGCCAATCCGCCGCCGCCAGCGCCCTACTTACTCGCGCCGAACTGGACGACTACACCGACTTCACCGCTCTCTTGCGCGCCGAACCAACCCTGACTCGCACCATTAACCTGGGCGGCGAAATCGCCAGCAGAGTTGAATTAATAAATCGAAATAAGG
>CAUUMU010000053.1:0-3357 GCA_963546435.1 uncultured Candidatus Saccharibacteria bacterium | reverse complement strand
CCATACAAAAATTGTTCAACATCAGCGGGCGCATTCGGAAAGCTTTTTGGCGAGTTAAATACTGCCACTCGCGCCACCACTCGGCCCGGCAGTAGCTCCGCCAAACCGCGGCGAACTGTCTCGACTTCGGGAAGTTCTGGCATACGCTCCTAAAACTTGAACAGCGTATCCCGCTGGTACAGCCCGATAGAGGTGGCCATTTTGCTACCGTCAGGGATTTGCTTGATAAACATATCGACGATTTCCTCGACATTAGCAACCGCCGAGCCTTTAGAACCACTACAATCCGACGTCCACAGCGCCTTGATCGATGTTCCATTCATCAACAATTCAAATTTATACACCTTGCCCGTCGCACAAATACCGCGCAGGTCATTCTGCTCATCGCTCAGTTGCCGGCCCTCCATCATCTTGCGCTTATCCAGTGCGTACACCAACTCTTCATAGGCCTTGGCGTTATTATTCAGCTGCTTGGTGTTCAGCTGCTTCTCGACATAGCCTTCATACGTCGTCATCACCCGCGACGACGGCGCAATAGTTATTTGATACGAACGGAATTTCTCATTAGCGACAATCGGGCCACGCACTGTCAGTCTGACCGCTCGGCTCTCGTCGGTTTGTAGCAAGTCGCTTTTTTTCTGCTCGGTCGTCTCCTGCTGCTGTTTTTGCTCGTCGCCACCAAATATCGACCGGCTGATGCTGATAATCGCGACGATTGTCACGATGGTGATAATAATGACTAGTAAAATCGGCACAAACCGAGAAAAGGAATTAAAAGAATTATACGTACGCCTCATGGGTTGATTATACCATATTCTGTCAGTTTTGCACTCACCGCCCCGGCTACACCTCGTCCCAGTGCAACCCCACGCCGACGTCCACTTTTAGCGCAATCGGTAGTTCCGGACAAATACCTTCCATTTCTCTGCGCATGATTTCACCGACTCGCTCAGCGTCTTCCGGCGAACATTCCACCAAAATCGAGTCATGAACCTGCAGGACTGGCTCGGCTAGCCCGGCCAATTTGTCCTCCAGCCGAATCATCGCCAGTTTCATCAAATCCGCTTCCGTACCCTGGATTGGCATGTTCATTGCTGCCCGCTCGGCCGCTGAACGCACCATAAAGTTGCTCGACTTAACGTCTGGCGTTGGCCGCCGCCGACCAAAATAGGTCTCAACAAAACCCTGTTCGCGCGCTTGAACTAAAATTGTATCCAAATATTGGCGGATTGGCTGGCGCACCGCAAAATAGTGTTCAATAAACCGCTTCGCCTCAGTAAAGGTCATGCCGGTGGCCGCCGCCAAACCATGTGGACTCATGCCATACAGCACCCCAAAGTTAATCACTTTGGCCGCCCGCCGCTGTGCTTTCGTCACCTGATCCATCGGCACACCGTAGGTCTCGGCCGCCGTCTTCGTATGAATATCAACATCGCTATTAAAATCGTTAGTCAGCTGCTCATCGCCCGCCAGCACCGCCGCCAGTCGCAGTTCAAATTGCGAATAATCCGCACCAACGAAGACCTTGCCCTGGCTCGGCACAAACGCTTGGCGAATTTTACGCCCCAATTCCGTTCGCACGGGAATGTTCTGCAGATTAGGATTTGTGCTGCTCAGCCGCCCAGTGCTGGTGACGTCTTGGTTAAACGTGGTGTGAATCCGCCCGTCCCTAGCCACCAACTTTGGCAGCGCTTCAATGTAGGTGCTGATTAATTTAGTCAGCTCCCGATACCGCTCAATCAGTTCAATGATCGGGTGTCGCCCGCGCAGTTTATCCAGCTCTTTCTGTCCCGTCGAATAGCCAGTTTTGCCTTTTTTGATACCAGTCGTTGGCAGCTGCAATTTGGTAAATAACACCTCAGACAGCTGCGCCGGACTAGCAGCATTGAACTCACGCCCGGCCATCGCATACATTTGTTGTTCAAGCTGGCTAACCTCCAACCTCAGTTCCTCACCCATGCGTTCGAGGAGTGCCGTGTCCAACTTCATGCCGCGCTTTTCCATCTGAAACAGCGGCCAAATCACCGGAAAATCAAAGTCGCGAAGCACCCTGGCAATCTGCTGATGCGTCGCCATATAATCCTGCTGCTGGCGGTAAATCTGGCGTAGTCGCGCCAGCTGCCGCGACGCGGAATTATCCTCAGAAAAATCACCGGCCAGCGCCATCAAACTACGATCACGCCTGAGCGGATCGATCAAAAACGCCGCCTGCCCAACATCCCAGACCTCATGAAAACGCACTGTCACACCGTGATCGTCCAGCGCGTGATACAACTCCTTGACGTCCGCCGCGATCACCAAACCTTGTGCCAATAACTGCCAAACCGACCAGCCAATTTCACTAATCTTCGCTCGCCACACCACGTCAGGTTTGGAATTAATATAGACCGTGTCCGGCTCTAAGGGGTCAATATAGATAATATTTTCCGCCTCAAACAGCGGCTCAGCCGGCAAATTGTCAACACGCGGTAAATCCAGCTCCGCCGTCTCCGCTGCCTCATCCGCCGCCTGCATCGTCTTTGGCAATCGCCCAATCAGCGAATGAAACTCCAATTTCCGCAAAATTTCCGCCACCCGAGCAAAGTCGCAGTCGTTAACATCTGCCACTTCCCAGTCCAGCTCCACCGGCGCGTCTGTCCAAATCTCCGCCACTTGCTTGGTCAAATACGCCGACTCGCGACCGCCCTCTAGCTTTGTCCGTAGAGCGCCTTTTTGCTCATCCAGATGCGCATACACTCCGTCCAGTGTGTCATATGCTTGTAATAATTTGACCGCCGTCTTTTCGCCAACGCCCGGTACACCTGGCAAATTGTCGCTGGAATCGCCCTTCAGCGCCTTCAAATCCAAAAACTGATCCGTCCGAATACCATATTTTTGTTCAAAATATTCCGCCGTAAATTCCTCGATGTTCCTCAGGCCGTTTTTCATGGCGTACACTTTGGTGAGAGGCGACACCAATTGCAGCGCATCCAAATCGGACGTCAGCAGACAGGTCTGCACGCCGCGCGCTTCCGCTTGCCTGGCAAACGCGCCCATGATATCGTCCGCCTCATAATCATCGAGCTCATACAGCGGCCAGCCGAACGCATCCAGTAGTTCCATCAAAATCGGAATTTGCTGATAAAAATCATCAGGCGCTGGCTTGCGACCCGCCTTGTATTCTGGATAGAGTTCCCGGCGCTTACGGATATCGGTACCGCGTTTATCCCACGCCACCGCCACGTAATCCGGCTCCAATTTCTTGATCAGCTCAATCGCCAAACTCACAAATCCATACACCCCGCCCGTCGGCGTACCGTCCGCCGTACTGAGCCCTGGCATGGCATAATACCCTCGGTAAAACACTGATTTTCCGTC
>CAUUMU010000052.1:0-3365 GCA_963546435.1 uncultured Candidatus Saccharibacteria bacterium | reverse complement strand
AGCGCGTGCATTGGATGCGGCATGTCGAGCCGTGGCTGGCCAAGGCTGGGCGGTTTGAGAATTTCAAGGTGTGTCTGATGCTTAGCGTAGCAGAGGTGCTATACTTTACGGTTGAGCCGCCGCATCGGGCGCTGGTGCTGATCTCGTCGGTGTTGGGGATTATACTGCACATCGGGTTGGAACTATTTGGCTCATTCTTTCACGAGGATGATGCTAAGTCAGTCAAGGTTAAAACTGGCTGGGCGGCGTTTGCCAGCCTGCTCTACCTGGAGGTGCTGGACGCTAGTTTCAGCTTCGACGGCGTCATCGGCGCATTTGCTATCACCAGCAGCGTGCTGCTGATCGTGGCGGGCCTGGGCGCTGGGGCGATTTGGGTGCGGTCGCTGACGGTGTATTTGCTGCGGACGGGCATGCTCAGCAAATATAAATATCTGGAAAATGGCGCGCACTGGGCGATCATGGCGCTGGGTATGATGATGATTGCCAAGTTGTTTCATCTGGAGCTGCCGGAATGGGCGACGGGCGGCTTGGGGCTATTGTTTGTGAGCTTGGCGGTTGGTAGTAGTATGCTGGAGGCGCGAGCGATTAATCTGCAAGAAGCAGCCGCAGCGAAATTACATAGCGCTGAGCAGCGGCTGAAACACGGCGCGGCGAAAATTGTGCCGCGGAAGCGACGGTAATTAGTATTCGGGATTTTTAGTTTCGGGCGGGAGCGTTTGCTATTGCGACATTGTTGCAATAAGCATTTTTAATTTCGCAGGCGTAATGGTGTAGTGATATGTCGGAGGCTAGAGCTTGACGCTGAGCGGTTCGATAGTATCATCAAGAAATGTGCCGATCAGCTTGATAGATTCGGGAATTGTCCAATCGCGGAGGATTTTTTGCTCGTCGGCATTGAACTTACTAAGGACGAAATCAACATCGCCGATTTGCCGTCTCAGTAAATTGTCGGTGCCGATACGAATATGCCAGAAGTCAGCGCCGATGTGAGCATGAAGCGATTTTAAGCCGTTGCTGCCAGCGTCGCGGCCACCTTTACGGACGCGGATTTTACCAAAATCAAGGTCAGTGTCATCGTGAATAATCAGTACATCGTCAAGCGTCAGCTTATAAAAATCCATGAGCGCTCGCGCGGCAATGCCAACTTCGTTATAGTACGTCGTTGGTTTGACGAGGAGGATTTTTTCTCGTGGAATAGTAACAGGCGGTTTTGTACTAGCGGCTGAATTAACGGTGAAATCACGTAGTTCGGCAATATCCGCAAAGAATTTCGGCTTATTGCTAAATTGTGCACTCTGCCCTGCCGCCAACTGGTCAATTATTAAAAAGCCAGCATTATGCCGTGTGTAAGCATACTTTTCGCCAGGATTGCCGAGGGCTAGGATGACTTTCATAGTCTTAGTATATCACCCCGGCCAGGATGACGTATAATAGATGTATGGCGAAACGCGATGACGATTTGGAATTTAGTGTTAACGCGGCGTTTGACGAAGCGCGGGCGGTTGTTGATAAAGTGCCGCTATATTTGGTGAACGGCTCACTGGGTGCCGGCAAGACCAGCGTGTTAGAATTCTTATTGCAACAAAGTGACTATAAGGGCGCGCGAGTGATTGAAAATGAGTATGCTAACGAAAATGTCGACGGCTACCGGCTGGAGGGATTGGCGGAGATGGTGACGACGTTGGCTGGCGACTGCGTCTGCTGCTCGTCGAAACACGCGCTGACACGGATGCTGCTGGATTTTTGCCGGAATTCTCCGGCGCCAGTATTTATCGAGGCGACGGGTGTGGCGCGAACGATGAATTTGGTTGAGAAACTGATAAATGCACAAATCTTCAATAAGTATGAACTGATGCAGAGTTTTTACGTGATCGATGCGCACGAGATTTTGCGCGGGATTGAGCCGGCGCACGAGGTTGAACTACAAGCGGCAGACGTGATTTTGGTGACCAAGGAAGATTTGCTAAATGAGAATGAGCACGCCGAGTACGAGGAAAAATTGCGCGCCCTGCCCTACGCCAAGGTTTTAAGCGCGCCGCACGGTCGGTTTGACTTCAGTAAATTGACCACTCCGTCGGGACTATTGGCGTTTTTTGATACGTATGATGGCGAGCTGGCGGTACCGGATAATCCGACGTACGCGGTGCTGGATGTTTCGGGTATGAAAATTACGGCGGCGACGCTGGAGAAAATATGGCCGGAATTATTTGCGGCGTATGGTCTGCGGCGGATGAAGGGTTGCTTCATCAACAACAACGGCGCGCGCCAGCATGTGGAGGCGACCGAGCAGCAGATTCAGCTAACTAACGCTAGGCCTGAGGAGGCGGCAAAAATTGTGTTCATCGGCGAACGGACGGATGAAATTACGCGCGAAGCACTAGCGGCGCAACTGATGATGTTTGAATAAACTGTTCGCTTTCGTCGTTTTCGACTCGTCAGCATAGACACACATCTATGGAGCGAACTGACAAGCAGGAGAATATTTACACATGGCGGAGATGACCACCAAAATATTCGGCGGCTTGCCAGTCCGGGTTTCTACACCGAGCGCGAGTGTGCGTACTCGCTCAGGGCGTGAAGGTCGTACGGATAGAGGAGTTCAGACATCTGTCTGAACTCCTCGTAGTCGTCGACGCACACCGCTGCGGTGTGTGTCGTAAAGACAATAGTGGCGTACAGGTGCTCCCCCTCCCTCAGCATCTTTTTCGCCACGTGGTACATGCAGG
Organism: uncultured Candidatus Saccharibacteria bacterium; assembly: GCA_963546435.1. Taxonomy (GTDB): domain Bacteria; phylum Patescibacteriota; class Saccharimonadia; order Saccharimonadales; family Saccharimonadaceae; genus Nanosynbacter. Next base: position 639 of record CAUUMU010000052.1, on the reverse strand, counting down.
TATCGAGCTTTCGCCCGATACGCCCCTGCGCTACGTCGGACCCAGGATTGTAGTAGGTGCCCATGATGCACACCTCTCTCCTCATCCAGGCGGAGTGCCTGTGTCTTCCCTCGGGGGAAGCACTGCTTCTGGCGCCCGGATGGCGGCGAGCAAGATGAGGTTTCACGACACTATTTTGCTTCCGCTAAAATAACGCCATAAAATCTCACCTTGCTCTATTCTCAACTGCTTGTCAAAATACACTTTTGGACAAAACGTCAAACATCTGTCAACAAAAGCCTACTATTTTTATATCACTAATAAGATGAAATGTCAATAGTTACCGTCAAAGCCATAGTCCTGCTCCCCTGTTGGCTACAGTATAAGCATTGACAGTATGAACAATATAGTGTATAATGTTGTAACTAATGAGTGAGCGAGATCCTGATGGTACACCACCCACGCGGCGGATGTGGCACCCGATTAACAACCCGGCGGAGCTTGGGCGTATTCAGGACCGGCTGGTAGAAACACTGGATCGCTCTGAAATCACCGATAAACTGGGAGGTTTGGCGCTAGAACTTGCCGAGGTTGCTCAGCAGCTACATCCTGTTATGTACAATAGGGATGGTATTGTCAGCGCGGATGAGTTGCTGGCGT
>CAUUMU010000051.1:0-3440 GCA_963546435.1 uncultured Candidatus Saccharibacteria bacterium | reverse complement strand
GCTCATACTCTTACTATACACCCAGTGTTTAGTTATTGCAAGAGTTTTATACACTGAGTGTATAGTTGCTATTACAACGTCCTTTCACCCTATTGACACAGCATCCGCCCCATCACAGATAGCTCACCCCACCAAACCGCCACGACCAGTAGCCCACCTCGCCAGAATACAGACTATTATTCAATTTTAGCGTATAATAGGTTCATGGCACAGTTTTGCCGGGTATACCGTAAACAGCGATCGGTTAAGTCAGCTCTGTTGGGAATTGGCAAAATTCTCGGCTTGCCACAATACTTACTGCTAGCAGTTGTTTTATCGTTGCTGTTTGCACTCATTATTTTCTTTGCCATCAACGCTAATTTTTATGGCCCACTGATGATGTCGCGACTGCCAATACTGGACAAGGTCGCCCTTTTGGGAACCATGTTTATTGACATATTCAAACAAGGTTTCACCTCGCCAAACGGTGCACTATTGCTCATGGCGTCACTCCTCCAGGGTCTGTCGATTACCGTCGTCATTTTCACTGCCAAGAAAAATAAGCGTAGTGAACAGTCTGTCACTAGACAGGTCGGGCTTAGCGGCTTGGCCTCCGTAGCTACCGCTATCGGTTTGGGCTGCGTTCCCTGCGGCACGTCACTCATCCTGCCGCTCGTTGCCGTGTTCTTCTCAGGCGCCGCCGCAGCCACTGCCGCCACTGTCGCCAGCACTCTCGTTCTGATCTTAGCGCTACTTCTGAGCCTCTTTTCACTCTACAAATCTGGACAAATCGCCTTTATGTATACCGAATTAGCAAAACAGGAGGAATTATGAATCGACAAAAAACAGCCGGCATAGCACTTATTTGGGTCATCTTGGGGGTTATGATCGCAGGCATTGCGGCACTATTTATCTATGGCATTATTAATCGCCAACCAAATCAACATATCGGTGACGGCAAGCCGTGGAATGAAAAAATGTCGCAAGGCTCTAGCGAAGCCAAGCACGTGTTCGTCGATTACACTGATTATTTTTGTTCGTTTTGTGCCGAAGTCGAAGCGGCCACCAGCACCAATTTTTTCAAGAATGACTATATCAAATCAGGCAAAGTTCGTTATGAACACCGCGTAGTCACGCTGCTCAAGGAGGTCACTAACAACACCGAATCTGGCGCCCACGCTGCGTTCTGTGCCGCCGACCAAGACAAATATTGGCAATATACCCACGACATCGTGCCGCGCATCAAACGTGATTATTTTGATAAGGGAATTGGCGTAAAAAACGTCGCCACACCGCAAAAAATTCCGCCTCTGCCATTGGCATATTTCCTGACTTCTGCCAAGAGTGTCGGTATGGACGAGGCAAAATTTGCTAATTGTATGACTAAGAAACCGCACCAAAACGAGATTGAGAATAATACCAAGAAAGCCCTCTCGCTTGGCGTAAGCGGCCTGCCATACATGGTAGTCAATGACTATGTCGCCAGTGGATTTATGGGCGGCGAAAATGGGCTGAAGGCAATTTTGAAAGCCGGCGGAGTGAACTGATGCCCACCAAAAAAATACAAAGTAAGCCTCAAAAATCATCGGCAAAACGACAATCAGCTCGGTCTAGTCGTGGGCCAAAAACTAATACAGCTCCTGCGAACCGACCCAGACTGAGCAGTATTTTATTCACTACACTGCTTTTACTGATGGTAACCGCGATAGGTGTATTGTTCTACTTCCACTCCAAGCAACCACCAGCACAGCGCCCGACGGTCTTGGAAGATGAAAAATATTACTTCACCGATTCACGCTATGCTGGCATCCGCTCCAAGTTCGTAACACGCGACACCAAACACGAAAAAGTCTCAATTGAATACCCAATCACCAGCAATTCCAAAATCAACAAACTCATCGCCCGAACAATTGACCGCGCCGACGGCGATTTTCGCCACACCGCCACTAACGCTCCGACATTCGACCGGCCAATGACAGAGACGATTAGTTATCAAGTTACGCATAATAATTCGACCGCTCTGTCGATGATCATCAATATTAAACAAGACATGCACGGCGCGCATCCGGTGTCACTAACGCATTTTTGGACGTTTGACAAGAAGTCTGGCGAGGTGATTGGCTTGGATAATTTGACTGAAAAATCGGAGGAAGCCATCAAGGCAATCGTGGCAGCTGCCCGGCACGACGTCGCGCAAACCATCAAACAGCGCCACCAACCAGAAGCAAATCTTGATGAGATGATCACCAAGGAGGCGTTGTCGAACTTCACCATCACTGATGATGGTAACACCTTGGCTTGGCCGATTGGACAGGCGTCGCTCTTGCCGTCAGCCTACGGCGAAATGACGATCAAAGTGCCGATCGCCGCCGTTGCCAAATACCTGCAAAATCCGACAGCCCGAAAACTAGCTAATATCCCCAAGCCGCCCGAACCAAAACCAAAGCCAGCGCCTGCCGCGCCGCCAGCCGCGAATTCTGGCAATAAAGTGATAGCCTTGACGTTTGACGACGGGCCAGGACCGTACACCGCGCAGCTATTGGATATTTTGGATCAGCATAGCGCTAAGGCCACCTTTTTCTTGATCGGCAGCAAAGTTTCCAGCCAAGCCAACGTCGTACGCAGCATCCATGCGCGCGGCCACCAACTAGGCAATCATTCGTGGTCGCACCCAGAGTTACCCAAGCTGCCGGCTGACCAAATTGCCGGTGAAGTTGACCGTACCAATGACGCCATCAAGCAAGCCACCGGCGTCACACCGAGCATCTTGCGCCCGCCGTATGGCGCGGTCAACGGCGTCGTCTTGGAGCAGCTTCGCCTGCGCGGTATGTCGTCAATCTTATGGTCGGTCGACACCCGCGACTGGGCTGATCGCAATAGCGACATCGTCTGCTCGCGCGCCGCCGCTGGCGCTCGCCCCGGAGCCATCATCCTGATGCATGACATTCACCAAACCTCAGTTGGTGCCGTGCCGTGTATCCTTAGCGCGCTGAAGCAGCAAGGATATTCGTTTGTAACGGTGCGGGGACTACTCGGTAATATGGCACCAGGGGCTGGATATCCGTAGAATCGTAGCTGGATGTTGCGGAGGCTATTCTATTTATCTATCTCAAACACCTTATATTTCGAAGCCACGCCGCGCACCAATTTTACCTTTGACGACGCCACGCCAAAATGTTTCGCCAGTAACTTCGCTGCCGCCATGTTCGCCCGCCCCTCAATAGCTGGCGCCTTGGTGTATACCGTCAGCGAACCGTCATCGTTCGGGACGACCTCTTCACGGTGGCGGGAGTTGGGTTTGAGATGGACGGAGATTTTCATGGTTAATATCTTACCGGCTTTGTCATATCACCTTTCCTTTAGCCCTATTATACCTCCCCAAGACAAACTTTGCGTATTATATTACCCCATGCGATAGGCAACGCAAAGTTGCTCGCCAAGACACTAAAATTACGCTATGC
>CAUUMU010000050.1:0-3843 GCA_963546435.1 uncultured Candidatus Saccharibacteria bacterium | reverse complement strand
GCATAATGTCGCCCGCTTCGTGCGCTACACTTTTTGCAAAATCAAGCCATTCTTGTTGTTGGTTGGTCACGATTTACTCCTTAACAATATATTCCTTAGTGTCATCATCACTGCATCATCCAGCACCCGCACTCGATCCCTATGCCGATCACTATACCCAAGCGCACCTTTCTGATTTGTGTAGAGCGTTATGTGCGGAATGATAAACTCTGCCCGCGGGATCAGCTCACGAATTGCACCACGCCACGTCTCTAGTTCATCCCATCGAACAAGCGCGATAATCGTTTCACGGCCAGTCACGTCATCTTTTAGCTTAAGAAAATCACCGGTCAATTCTGGCTCTGTGGTCATTGCTGCACCAGCTTGACACGACACCTGTTCCAGCCACCCATGACCAGCCTCATCGAGCCCGTACTCCTCATGCACCGCAAATAACGACAAATGGAATTCATCATCTTTGAGCAACAACCCCGCCACTTGACGCGGAAAGTCTATCGCACGCACCAAATCAGTCATATCATACATGATATAATCATGCGTCCGATCAATGACAAAACTCGTAATGCGATTATCCTGCGGTATAATGCTCATCCTCTCTCTCCTCCATAGCCTTGCGCAACCTACCGTGTGCATTTCGCAATGGCGCGACTGTGTTGAGCTCAATTATCCGTGCCATGGTATACTCTCGTCCACTCGTCTTCGTCCGATACCATACGACGCGGTAGAGGTCGTCTTCTGATGTCTGCTCGATCAGTTGGTCAATCGCTGCCACCGCTTCATCAAGCTTTGTCAGTACGGCACCATACGCTATATCAGCATATTGCATATAGAACTTTTGCGCTACCGCACCATAGCCAGTGGTAATAATCGTCGGCACCATATGAGTCTGATGATATGCACTGCCCCACTCTAGCACCGTGGTAGCCCACCCTAGTAGGTAGCTGGCTAGCTGGTGAGGATTCATCATCGTGCCTTTTATCTGCCCCGGAAGCACCAGCTCATCCGCCCAGGGAGCGGCTGCCTCGAGCAGTGGCCACAGCGCCGCACACTCGTGGCGAATGGCGTGCTGCAAGGCTGACTTGTAGGCTGGTATCGGCATACTACTCCTTATATAAAATAAAATCACCTCTTCTGACTTCGAGAATCCGCTGGAGGTGTTTCAAGCGGACGGTACCATCTCGATTCCAAAAGAAGTGATTCTTCGCGGGCTTTGCCGAGTTGACCGGCATCCACGCACTCTTTTAGCACTCAATTGTCACTTTGTCGCAGCGAGTCACGGCGGGGTCTAATCTCAGCTGATAAAAAGCCAATTTCTTCCCACAGGCTTCGCGGTTGATAGCCGCTCATTTCGCGCTGATGTCGCCAAGGCTACTCACCCAGCACACGCGAAGACGCCCTACGACAATTGTAGCGCGTTTTCGACGGAATTACTAGATACTCTTACCATCTCAGGCCATCTATGATCTGGTTGAATTGCTCATTAATCTTTGCATCATCCTTTGCCCGACGTAGCTTATCCAGGCATTCCTGTACGATAGAGGAATATGTTCTCTCAGTTTCACCATCACCCAACCAACAGTTTTGACAATCCTCGTCAGGAAACTCACGCAGATAATCTAATGTTTTTATCAGACCAACCTCAAAGTTATTAGCATATCGTTGGGCATAAGCCAATGCCTCAGGTGAATGATTCGCCTGAATTACTTGCACAGCCTCATTAGTTATCTGCACAATTACATTTTCTATGCCAGCATCTACATATGGCCGAGGCTCTAATAGCCTCTCATCATCAGCGTCGCCTAAAAATACAAACTCCGGCAAAACATTTTGTGTATAATACGTAACGGCATCCTTGAGGTCTTTATAGACTTTCATTGCCTCTTTGGCCTCAATAAATTCCCCATAGGTATTATAAAGCTTATCATATCCCTTGTCTTTAAGTTCCTGGTATCTTGCAGATAAAACTTTGTGTACATTGATGCCCTGTGCCGCCTCGTCAATCTGTATAAACTTTTCTATTTCTTCCCCTACCCGGCTCTGGAGCTCATTTCTTTCAGCATCAGTAACACCTTCACGATACTGACCCGTACAGCCCTTCGCAATTGCGCTTCGGGTCGTCTTCAAAACATCTACTACTAGTCGAAGGTCATCACCTGGTTGTAGGTTCTCCACATACTGTACAAATTTACCAACATCCTCCAGTGAATCACCCGGAACAACCGGATGAATTTTACCGTCACCGACCATGGTCTCGCTAGAACTACCGATCATCGCCATTGAGCCGCCCCCGTCCGCCAGCCGAACACCCGCATCACCAAGAATTTCTGCATGCTGTAGACATTGGATATCAGCCTTGATACGATTCTTGCTAGTCTGATCCGATAAAGCCTCTTCGAGACTACCACTGTCTACCTCGGCTGCTTTGGCTTTGTTTGTTGCTATTATAGCAAGTACTAGGTCTCTAAATGGACTAACTCCCTTGTTGTGCTCAATGATTCCATCATAGGCCTCTTTCACCAATGATACCGGTGGTATCGAATGCTCCTGTCGTGGCGATAGATGATCATGCATTATTTTTACCTAATTCCTTTTTTCTTGCTTTACTGAACTATCCAAATAATACTCTATATATCTATATTTGTCAAGTTTATAATGCTTCTGCCGCACACTGTCCTTAAAACATAAAAGCCAGTAGAATTCCCCACTGGCTTTTTGTATGGTAAAAAGCTTATTTAACTTCCAAGCCGCCCAAAATACACTCACCCCTCAGGTGGATCGTCTTTTTAGCAGAAGACTTCGGCGCAGTTTTATCCTCACTACCACCCAAAATACCGCGAACATCATTTTGGACAATTACGTCGTCCGGCAAGCTAATGTCAACGCCGCCACAAAACGTAAACACATCAATTACCGCACCGTCCTTAATCTTCGCCTGACGCAGGTCCAACTCCACGCCGCCAAATATCGCCGTCACCGAGCCGCCGGTATAATCGCCCTTCACCCGTGATTCCTCGCCGTAAAAAATTGCAACTTTTTCGTTATCGCTACCATCAGCAGCCAGCTTTTTAGATCGTCTGCGACCCCCAGACCCGATACTCAGCATGATTACCAAGCCAACAATGATTAATATCACTGGCCAAAATAGCTTCCAGACACTAACATTAATCACATTATAGGTGTTCAGTCCGATCGCCGTACCAACAGCTATCAACAGTAACCCCCACACCCAGGCCGCTGGTCTACGGGAGCTGAATAATGCTGATAAGCCAGCCAGGAGAAATATACCTGCCCAAAAAGTACCCCAAAATAGGTGCCAGTTATCAAAGGTAATAATCCCGAGATTCCGCAGCAGCAAAATCCCGCCGAGCGCCACAATGGTAACACCCAAAAACGCTCTAATGAGAAAATTTTTCTTCATATGCCTAGTATACGGATACTAGTACCATTATTCAATACGCCTACTCTTAATTTATGCAAATAGCTCACGCCCGAATGTTGCCAAAATAACAACAACGATCACAACGGTCGCTAGCGCCAACAGGAACGTGTCAAATCCCCGGTCGACAAATTTTCTCATACGCCTACCGCCAACCATCCTAGTCACCACATTATATCTAGTCAGTCCGTAATAGACCAGCAGCATACCCGCATCCAGCGTCAAACACCACGGACACAACGCACCAATCTCAACATAACTCATATAAAACATCCAGCCAGCAAACAGCAAGCCCGCCACCGCGCCAAGCTGCGCGCCCCACATAAACCACTTCGGAAACTTCGCACCCGCCAGCAGCGCCACCGCAATTGTCACCATCACCGGCAGCGTCATCATACCAATAAAAC
>CAUUMU010000049.1:0-4294 GCA_963546435.1 uncultured Candidatus Saccharibacteria bacterium | reverse complement strand
ACTGATCAGAACCACCGATTTGCAAATTGACACCGTGATGCTTGAACAGATGCCAGAAATCATACCCCTGCAGCAACGTGTAGGTAAATTCCGCAAAACTCAAACCTTTGCCATTAGCAATACGCGCTTTGAAAAACTCACGACCGATCAAATCTGCCATGTTGAAATTCTTACCAATGTCGCGGAGGAACGACAACAATTCCAGATTGCCCAGCCAATCTGCATTGTCCACCAGGGTAAAATCACGTCCAGCAAAAATTTGCGAGACCTGCGCCTTTAAGGCTCGTTTATTGTACTCAATCTCTGCATAAGAAAGCAGACTCCGCTCCTCGGTGTCACGCATATCGCCGATCATGCCCGTGCCGCCACCAACCAGCAGAAACACCTTGTGACCGCGCTCCAAAAAATGCCGCACCATCATGTAGACCGCGAGATGCCCAACATGTAGACTGTCCGCCGACGGATCTGTCCCCAAATAGAGCGTAAAATTTCCCGAATCAATACGCTCATCATCGGTGAATGTCGCTTGATTCCAAAACCCGCGCCACTTTAGCTCCTCTGATAATTGCATATTCCTCCTTTTCTCAGTAATAGTATAGCAATTTTATGATTGAAGCGAAACATAGGCGTGATATAATGATAGTGTGAACAAGAAACCCTCAGATAAGCAGTCGGGCTCCAGCGCCAAACCAGCGCCATCACGTCCGCACCCAAAGCCAGTAAAACGGCTGAGTGTCTATGCAAACTTGGCGAATAAGCGTCGGCTCAAGAAGGATAAGCGCTCCCGCGAAAAAGCGGAGTACCTGGCGAGCCTACCAAAGCACCCCGTCAAGCGGTTCTTTTACCGCCTTCACCCGAAGCGTGTCTTTCGCTATTGGTTCTCAAAGCGTGGCGGCTTGATGGCGCTAAAAATTCTCGGTGTCGCCATCGTTGTGATGATTATTCTGATCGGCGGCCTGTTCGCCTACTTTCGTAAAGACCTCGACAAGATCCGCCCGGGCGAACTCGCCAAGCGTGTCCAGACAACGGTCACCAAGTATTATGACCGCAATGGCGAGCTCTTATGGGAAGATAAGGGTACCGACAATTATAAGCTGGTGGTTGAGGCTGATAAAATTAGCGACTATCTCAAGAAAGCAACTATCGCCATTGAGGATCGTGATTTCTATAAGCATCACGGTATTAGTATTAGTGGCCTGACCCGCGCTATGTTTAGTACAGCATCAGGTCGACAAGTTCAGGGTGGCTCGACGTTGACGCAGCAGCTCGTCAAGCAAGTTTTTTTCGCTGAGGATGCCGACAAACGCGGCCTCAGCGGTATTCCACGCAAAATCAAGGAAATTATCCTGGCAATTGAAGTTGAACGCATGTACAACAAGGATCAGATTCTCGCGCTCTACCTCAACCAAGCGCCATATGGCGGTCGGCGTAACGGCGCAGAGTCGGCCGCTCAGACGTACTTTGGTAAATCCGCCAAGGACCTCACCTTGGCTGAAGCAGCCCTGCTGGCTTCAATTCCGCAAAACCCGAGTACATTTAATCCGTACAACATCACTGGGCGCAAGATGCTCCTGTCACGCCAGCATACAACACTAGACTACATGCTGGAACAAGGGTATATCACCGAAACACAAGCCAAAGAAGCCAAGCAGTATCCAATTCTTGACAAGATCAAGCCCGAAACCGAACAGCTAGCCGGCCTCAGGGCACCGCACTTCGTGCTCATGGTGCGCAATCAACTGGAGCGTGAACTCGGTAAAGCGGTCGTTGGTCGCGGCGGACTAACTGTCAAGACGACGCTGGATTGGAGGATTCAGGAGAAGCTCGAAACAGAGATGAAAGCCTTCTTTGACTCAGGCCGTCCGGGTCGAGTGCGCATTAGTAACGGCGCGGCAACGGTTGAGGACGCACAGACTGGACAGATTGTAGCCCTCGTTGGTAGTCGTGATTTTAATTATGCTGGCTTTGGGCAGGATAATGCCGCCACCGCCTTTATCCAGCCGGGTTCGACCATCAAGGCTTTCGACTACGCCAAACTGTTTGAGAATCGCGGCAGTAATCAACAAAATTACGGCTCAGGCTCAATCCTCAGCGACGAGAACATTGACAAGATTTATGGCGCCAAGCTGAACAACTGGGATCGACGATTTATGGGAAGTATTTCTATTCGCCGCTCGCTAGCGCTTTCCCGTAATATCCCAGCGGTCAAGGCAATGTATATCGCAGGCAACGGCTCGCCAAAACCAACTGTTGACTATATTCACAACATGGGTAATACCAATTATTGCCAACAAGAAGAAGCGGCCGGCGGCTACGGCTTGTCAGCAGCCATTGGCGCCTGCGGTACGAAGCAGACCGAGTTAGTGAATGCTTATGGCACCTTTGCCCGCATGGGCGTCGCTAAACCAAGCACCAACGTCCTCGAGGTAACCAACAGCCAGGGCGATACGCTAAAGAAATGGAAAGACGAGAGCAAACAGGCAACCGACCCGCAAGTCGCCTACATCATCAATGATATCTTGGGTGACGCGGACGCGGCGCGTGACTTGCACGGTTACGGTGCAATGAATGTGCCTGGCGTTAGAACCGCCGCCAAGACTGGTACTACCGACAAAAACGGCCACGCCAAGGATGTCTGGATCGTTAACTATAGCCCGGCGCTGGTCATGGGTATGTGGCTCGGTAATTCCGACACCAGCACCATCAACACCCCGAACTCGGCCTTTGGTATGCCGGTGGTGCGTAACGTTATGTCATTTGCTCACAACGAGGTTTATGCCAAACAGGGCAAATGGAAGCCAAATGATTGGTTCAAGCGGCCAAATGGTATCCAGCAGCAAGGCAAAGAGCTCTATCCATCGTGGTGGAATAAAAAACAGGGCGAGACTACTGAAAAGATTAAGTTTGACCGTGTCTCCAAGAAAAAGGCGACAAATTGTACGCCAGCTGACGCCATCGAGGAAATTGAGGTCACCAAGACCATTGACCCGCTCACTAAGAAACCATCATACTCAGCGCCTGAAGGTTACGACGCCAACGCTGATGACGATAAGCACAAATGTGACGACGCCAAGCCAAGTGTCAGCCTATCGCTTTCTGGCTCTGGCTCCAGCCGCACCATCACCGCCCGCGCCACCAACGGCACGTTCCCGCTCACCTCGATTGACATCCTCGTTGATGGTCGCAGCGTCAAAAGCGAGTCGATCTCCGGTAGTGGTGGCAGTGTTTCGGTCGATATCAGGGTCAGTAGCCCAGGTCGGCACACCATTCAGGCGATCGCCCGCGACGAAGGCTACTATACTGCATCAGACAGCGGCAGCTTCTCGGTAGGCAGCAGCTCAAGCTCCGACTAGTCCGCCTCTCTTTCCCCCTGTGACACATAAAAACCAGACCGCTTTAGTCTGGTTTTTACTCTTTCTTAGCCTTAGCGATTATTGCTCGTTAACCATCCGGATCAAGTCAGCCTCGCGCTGCGACTGAGTCTTGGGGCGAGTCGAACGGTGGCTTTGAGCTACGACGCGTGGGGCATCAGGTTTCGCTGCCTTGCTGGTTTGCGGCCGACGACCGGTGGAGCGCTGCTTGGGTTGTTTGGGAGCGGCTTGGACTGGTGAATGCTGCACCGCTTCTTTCGCTTCTTTTGGCTCGGCGCAAACTTTCGCAAACATCATCTTGCCAGCGTCAGTTTGTAAGCTGCGAATGATCTCAATGCGTTTTTTCTGGCCCAGGAACTTTTTGGCTTGCTCAACCACCACCATGGTGCCGTCATGCAAGTAGCCAACCGCCTGATGAGAATCTTGGCCTTTTTGCGTCAATTCCAATACCAGCTCATCGCCAGGCAAATAGCTCATGCGCAAACTCTTGGCTAGTTCATTAATATTGAGGATCTGAATGCCTTCGACTTGCGCCACCTTGTTCAGGTTGTAGTCCAGCGTCAAAATAGCAGCATTCATTTCCTTAGCGAGTTGCAACAGGCGGTTGTCTACACCCTCAGGAATCCGCGCCGCGTCATCAAGTAGCGTGAACGAGCCGCCCAACACATCTTTTAGCTCCTTCATGGCGTCCATGCCGAAACGGGCGCGCTCGCGCTTGGCATGATCAGCACCGTCAGCCAACAGTTGCAATTCTATCAACACACTGCGCGGCACGATGATCTGCCCCAGCAAGAACCCGGTTTTTGCTAGATCAACCACCCGGCCGTCCATCAGCACCGAGGTGTCAACCAGAATCGGCAGTTGCGTGCCGCTGCCTGCCTGTCGCCGCGGCTTGACCAGTAGATATATCTCCGCCATGATGG
>CAUUMU010000048.1:0-4647 GCA_963546435.1 uncultured Candidatus Saccharibacteria bacterium | reverse complement strand
CCAGCTTTATCGATTGTGTGGCTTGGAATAAAGCGGCCGAACTACTGGCAGAATACGCACCGAAAGGTAAGCAGATTGGCATAACCGGACGCTTGCAAACCAGAATTTGGGAGAAAGACGACATCAAGCGTAAAGCCACTGAAGTCATCATCGATCAGTTCCAGCTTTTGAGCGACGCAAAGGGCAGCGGCAATAACGCTGCGCCGGCTACTGAGCGATACGCCGAAGATGATGCTAAAGCGACAAAGGCTACAACCAACCAAGCGGCGAAAACAACCGAGGACATCGACCTCGGCACGCCAATTGATTTGAGCGAAATACCATTTTAATAAATGAAAGGAGAGCCATGACGGGAACGAAGAGTGGCGGCAGGAAAGCTGCCGCAACAATTCTCGCAAAAAATCCAAACTTCTACCGTGAAATTGGCAGAAAGGGTGGATCGAGATCAAGAGGCAGTAAAACAGGCTTTGCACTCAATCGGGAAGCAGCTCGGATTTGCGGCCGGATCAGCAAACGCAGACCTAAACAAGACATTGAGCTGGCTGAATTTGAAAAAACCGCACCGTACGGCAGATGCAGTATGTGCAATTTGGCACTCATTCAATCTGACGCAGAGCGAAAAGACTATCCAGACATGCATGAAAACTGTATGTATGAGAGGTTTGGAGATTGAGGAGTCGTGACTAAAAAAAGCACTTCGCAAAAAGCAGCGCCGCAAACGCAAGAAACTGGAGGCTACGTAATGTCTCTGATGAATTGCACATTCACGGTTCGCTGGAACGACGACAAAAACAAGCCGCACGCGAAAACCTACGCTACCGAAGCCGACGCTAAGCGAGCCAAGAAATGGTTGCTGGAGCACGGCGTTCGGAGCGTAGACATCGCGGTCAAGATAAATAATAAGCCAGCCGGCAGCTTGAAAGACGACAAGCCGTCTGAGACTGAGGCTGGGCAGAAAGGATTTTGGTGGGAGAAGTGAGCAGTATCGTTTCGCTAACCAAGCAGCAGATCGCTGTATATAAAATGGCGCAGAAGCCAACGCCGCAGAATAAGGTTTTGGAAAATGTCAGACTGGAGGTTGTCGAGCAAGAGAAGGGCATATACAAAGCCACGCTCATTGCCGCAGACGGCTATAAGCTGATCCGCCGCGAGGTTGACGCCGAGCCTGGCGCAAAAGCCTGCTCAATGAATATTCCGCAGAGTGTGCTCGTTGCCGCCGATAAAGTCATGAAGACTGACCTTGACCGAGCGTATGTTCACGACGGCAAAATCGTTGTTCGCACAAATCCGTACGGCGAAATGGTGCCGATTGATGAGAGTTTTCCGATCAAGGCTGAGATTCCGTTTCAAGAGCAAACCGAGCTACGCTTTCCAGAGACGCACCCGTTCGTCGAGCAAAAGAGTTCAGAGGCGTTTCCCGTAAAGTCGGTCGTAGTTAATCCTAAATTGCTTATCGAGGCACTGCGACAGTTTAAGCAGAGCGACGGCATGATGGGCGGTGTAGTCATTCATGTTGGCAAATATGACGAGCCAATCTTGATAAAGTCCTCGCCAGATTATGCCTGGGACGGAAACGAGATCGTGGCTGGCGTTGCGCCGATAAAATCTGACGACGCATAAAATGGGGGATAAATATGATACCTAAAATCGAATGGTGCAATTGGGTCTTTGACCATACAGACAATATGGCCACCGACAGGTGGATGGTAAAACGCGATTGTTGCGATGACGAAATATTGCTTATTCGCGGTGACAGTAGAAGCTGGAAAGCGTATCAGGCATCGCTAAAGCCGTATCGTGTTGGAAGTTACCCTGACGCTGCCTCAATGTGCCCTAATTGCGGCAAGTTTGTGAACGGCGTTAATCCATATGACGACGGCGAGACGTGGATGATGTAACGAAATTAAACTAAACCACCATTTTACTTTAATTTGAAAATTGAAAGTAAACCAAAATACACGATTTCGTGTAGATAAGGAGAATTATGAGCAATCTACCAGCAGGTGACAAAATGGAGAACTTTATTATAGCCTTTGATGTTGATGGAACTTTGATCAGCAACATCAACGAAAACGTTGTGCAAGAACGACGAGTACATGGCCAGGTTTACCCATTCGATGCCGCAAACACTCAAGTAGTAGAGTTTCTTATTCTTTGCTCCCGTATATTCAAAAACGTAAAGGTGGTTGTTTGGAGTGCTGGTGGTCAAGAGTATGCACAACAATGGGTTGAACGACTACAGCTTGAGAAATATGTATGGCGGACATATTCTAAAAGCCAATATCAAGAATTGTGCAGCACTTATAAAGTAATCGCTATAGACGATATGCACAAAACCAGACTTGGCAATGTGGCTAATCTGATTGTGAGGATGAAATAACAAAGCATCAGTTCTGTGGACATAAAGAAAGGAGATGTCAATGAAACAAATCGTAGTTATAGACGAAAACAAGGGAATTAAAAATGAATTGCCAGAAGAGTATGAAAACCTCGAGGTCAATTTCGCTCGATATTACAAATATGAATTTAATTATGAATACAATGGAATACTTGTCATTGCTAGCGGTTGGTATGAAGACGTTTATAATGCCGAGTTATTGGCCAAAGAAACGGTTGGAACTATTTTCAGAGAAGCTCCTTGGCAATTATTCGTGATAATAGACAGGCGTTTTGATAGTAAAAATTCTGAGTTACCTGAGGAAAAGTACCATGCTACAAACTGATCGAAAACAGGTCATAGACTACATCAAAGATAATATTGATTCATGTTTGGCTTTTGCTAATTTCGAGTTTGATTCCATCGCGAGGAACAAAGTTGACGGAACCATGCTCCTATTGCCACGCATCGAGGTGACTATGAGCATAGATTTCGAGAGCCTTATTGACTACGCAAATAAAAAGAGGTTAGAGGAGATGGACGATGACTGACATAAAACGGCGAGGCGACCCTCGCGCGCTGTCATGCAACGATGGACACGATCTGTGCTATTGCGCTGGCCGTCCAGAGTGTCACAACTGCGGCCAGCCGCTATGGGACGGCTACGTTAAAGAGCCGCTAGACCACAGCAGCTATAACTACAACCATGCAGAGTGTTGCGACCTAGTTTTAAGCCATTTTACCTACGACGATTGGGAAGTAGGCGACGATGATAAGTTGCGGATGCACGATTATGTTTTGGTTATCTATCCAGATGCGGAGACTGGCAACAAAATTAACATCGTCTGCCAGATTGTAGAGATGTGTGGTGTGGGACTACCGGCGCTTAGAGCCTTAGAGACTGGCGACAGGACAAGCATTATGGGGGCATATATTACAAATTGTCGCCTGGTGCGAATTAAGAAGCCAGAGGAGAAACAATCATGACCATAATAATCGCGGTAATTTTCGCAATCGTAATACTGACAGCCCTAATCGTGCCAGCAATCGAGGACGAGATCGAGTATCGAGAGTGGCTAGATGAATCTAAAAAGAGGAGGAAGTAATGGGTAAAATCGAACTTAAAGAGTCGGCATTTCGGCAGTCTTTTGACGGGCTTGCTGTCGGCGACAAAGTGTACTTCAACTATCGGGACGAAAGAAAGAATAATCCTGACAGATATAGGATTGGCACTGTTATCGCCGGCGGAATGACTGAAGAGCGACATACTACATATTTATTTGGCCTCTTTGTAATACCTAGAACTCGAAAGGTCACCAAGGTGCTGGTTGAAATGAAAGATGGTGAGAACACCGAACGCTTTTTGAGGAAGCCGAGTGAGTGTTTCAAGGTAATTGATGGAGGCAATAGCGATGCCTAATCTCACAAACATAGACAATCCATACGAAGACCAAGAGCAAGAGGCGTTTGTCAAATGGCTGGATGATAATGGCTATCCACGTTTCAGAGTGCCTAACGAAACATACACCAAAAGCCACAAACAGCGAATCAAGAATAAGAAGCTTGGCGTGAGTTCTGGGGTGCCAGACTTGGCCGTAGTTGTGCCTAACACAGGAACACGACGAGTCTACGTAGAAACACTTGATAGCGACGATAGCGCTGATTACGACCAGCCTATTAGCCGTTTGGTATTCATCGAAATGAAACGCAGGAAAGGAGGCGTAACGTCAGCAAATCAAAAGAAGTGGATTAAAACACTCAATGAGGCTGGCATTCAGACCGTTGTTTGCAAAGGTTGTGATGCGGCGATTGAGTTTATCGAATCAATAACTAAATAGGAGACTAAAATGTCCAAAGTCAAAATTGAAATTAAATCATGGTTCAGCGGAGATGTATTGTTTGAGTACGAATCAGACAACGCCACGATGAAAAAAGCAGTTGAAGCAGCTGTTGACGATAACGCAAACCTGAGTGGCGCTGACCTGAGTGGCGCTGACCTGAGTGGCGCTGACCTGAGGGACGCAAACCTGAGGGACGCTGACCTGAGGGACGCTGACCTGAGGGACGCTGACCTGAGGGACGCTGACCTGAGTGGCGCTGACCTGAGGGACGCAAACCTGAGTGGCGCTGACCTGAGGGACGCAAACCTGAGGGACGCAAACCTGAGTGGCGCTGACCTGAGTGGCGCTGACCTGAGGGACGCTGACCTGAGTGGCGCTGACCTGAGTGGCGCTGACCTGAGTGGCGCTGACCTGAGTGGCGCTGACCTG
>CAUUMU010000047.1:0-4719 GCA_963546435.1 uncultured Candidatus Saccharibacteria bacterium | reverse complement strand
TGGAAGAGGATGCTGGCAAGTTGACGCACCACGACGGCTATTCGCTGGTTGATCTTAACCGTGCTGGTACACCGCTGATCGAAATCGTTTCTGAACCGGACATGCATTCTGCCGAGGAGGCTAAGGCTTACGCCTCAGAGCTGCACAAATTGATGGTCTACGCTGGCGTTACGCACGGTGATTTGTACCACGGCAATATGCGCTTTGACGTCAATATTTCGGTGGCCAAGAAAGGTGCGACCGAGCTTGGCAAACGCGCGGAAGTAAAGAATCTCAATTCGTTCCGCAGTGTCGAGCGTGCCGCTGAATACGAGTTCAAGCGCCAAGTTGACCTACTTGAGCGCGGCGAGCCAGTGATGCAGGAGACTCGCGGCTGGAGTGACGACCAGCAAATTACTACCTCGCAGCGCTCGAAAGAGGATGCACAGGACTATCGCTACATGCCCGATCCGGACATTCCGCCGATTGTATTGACTGACGAGGAGATTGCTCACATGCAGCAGTATATGCCGTTGATGCCAAGCCAGTGCCGAGAGCGGTGGGCCGATCTGGGGTTGGATCATTCGGTGATTACGACGATCCTCGGTCATCAGCCGCTCGCGATATTGCTTGACGCTATCAAGACGCTGACGGTACATAACGAGCAAGCCGTCCTTGATGAGCTGGGAGTTGATAAGATAAAATATCAGCGGCTGGTCAAGCGGATCTTTAACTGGTTTGCTTCGACGCCGGAGGAGTTGATTGATATGGATCTCATCGGGGAGGGCTATGTCGGGCCGCGTCGGTTGACAGAGTTGTCACTACTCGTCGAGGATAACGAGGTGAGTTCGACTGGCGGTAAGGAGATTTTCCTCAGTCTATTTGATCGACAATATCTCGAGCAGGGGCCGCGCGAGATTGCCGAGAGTAAGAATTTGTTGCAGGTGTCTGACGAGGGGGTTATTGCTGCCATTGTTGACGAAGTATTGAACGACCCAGCCTCAGCGGCATCTATCGCTGACATTCGCTCGGGCAAAGGCAAAGCCATCGGCTACCTCGTCGGTCAAGTCATGAAGCGCTCCAAGGGTCAGGCCAACCCGAGCCTCGCCCAGAAACTAATCCGGGAGCGACTGTAATGAAAACATTCACGCGTATTCAGCCAACCACCACGCAGACTGTCGGCGATGCGTTCAAGTGCTCGGCTGTTATCAAACGGTATCAAACAGAGGATGGTGAGCAGCATGAGTTCACAACCTTCTTTTCTGAGGAGTTAGTGTCAGTATTAGTGGTGGCAGTGACGACGGATAACAAAATTGCTATGACCTATCAGTTTCGAGCTGGCCCGGAAAAGTGGCTCTATGATTTCCCCGGTGGCGACGGTGAGCCGGGCGAGGAGGTAGAAGCAGTAGCGCGGCGCGAACTAATGGAAGAGACGGGCTGCACGCCGGGGCGCTTTGAATATGTTGGTGAATGCTACGAGGGACCGTATAATAACGGCAAGCTTACGGTGTATTTGGCGACTGATTGCGTGTACAATGAGGATGCAAGGCAGCTTGATGAGGCCGAGACTAGCCAGGGCGCTGAACTGCGCTTTGTCTCAGCAGCAGAGTTGTTTGCTATCGCTCGGGCGGGTGATTTATGTGTAACAGGGCCATTCGCGCTTTTGTTTGATTATTTAGATAACCTACGACAGGAGGAACTATCATGAAAAAACCAACCAAAGCTATCATCGCCGCCGCTGGCTTCGGTACGCGGTTCTTGCCGCAGACCAAGGCCATGCCAAAAGAAATGATGCCACTGATCGACAAGCCGATTATTCAGTATGTCGTCGAGGAATTAGTCGAGGCCGGCATTAAAGATATCATTATCATCGGTAGCGCCAACAAACGAGCAATTGAGGATCATTTTGACAGGCCGAACGAGGAGCTGCTGGTTAATCTGCGGGCGGGCGGCGCCAAGAAACAGCCACTGATTGACATCGTGAATAATTTGTCAGAAATGGCCAACTTTGTCTATATTCGCCAGAAAGGCCCGTACGGTAATGCCACACCGTTGACCTGCGCCGCACATTTGATTAATGGTGATGAGCCGGTTATTTATACGTTTGCTGATGACTTTATCGCTGCCAGCCCTAGCCGGTTCCGCCAGATGATAACTGCAGCACAAAAATTAGATGGCGCGGTGCTATCGTGCAAGAAGATTATTGATGATGCTGAATTTGATCGCTACGGCGTGGTGAACGGTGAGCAGGTTGCTGACGGCGTGATCAAGATGACAAACATCGTTGAAAAGCCAGGTAAGGCCAATGCCCCGTCCGATCTCGCGAGTGTCAGTAGCTATTTGCTGCCGGGCGAGTTCTTTACCTATCTCGATAAGGCCAAACATGCGTTTGATGGTCACGGCGAATTTACGGTGCAGCCGATTATGCAGAGCATGATTGATGATGGCCATAGTTTTTATGGCGTAGAAATTACCAATGGCACGTACTATGACACTGGCGACAAGCTAGAGTATCTCAAGACAGTGATTGATTTCGGCATGCGTGACCCGAAGCTTGGTGCAAGCCTCCGCGAATATCTAGTCAAGCGGCTTGAGGAAAATGGTGCCAACTAAATCGTCAAGAGAAAGTGGCCATGAGGATAAGAAGGCCGCCGACCTACGTCCCTCGGTAGCCCGCCGAGCCATTGATCGCATCAAGCGTGACAATGAAAACGGCGCTCGGCAGGCAATGATTGAAGACCTGTTTTTTGATTTTCATCGATCGCGGCGGCAGATCTATTGGATAAACTTTTGGCGCGGCTTTTTCTTTGGCATGGGTAGCCTCGTGGGCGTGACGGTGTTGATCATGGTGTCAGCTTGGCTGCTGGGGCGGTTTGCCGACGTCTTTCCAGCGCTGGCGGATTTTCTCAACCAGCTGATTGATACCATGCAGCGACGACGCTAGCATGTTATACTGGGTGGAGAAAGAGGAGGTGGCGCCCACAAGGGAGGCGCAATGAATAATGGCTACCAAATATACGACAGCTTCAGCCAAAGTCGCGGCCGCGTTGCAGCCGTCTGATTACGTGCACCTACATAATCACACTCACCATTCGCTTCTGGATGGGCTGACTAAAATTCCTGACATGGTGGCTCGGGTGAAGGAGCTGGGCATGGAGGCTTGTGCCATTACTGACCACGGTACGATGTCGGGCGCAATTGAGTTTTATAAGGCAGCCAAGAATGTTGGTATCAAGCCAATCATCGGCATCGAAACCTACGTAGCAGCCCGCACTCGTCACGACCGCGACCCAGCTAAGGACAAGGCACGCTATCACCTGACGCTGCTGGCGATGAACCACAAGGGCTATCAAAACCTGATGCAGCTCAGCACCATCGCTAACCTCGAAGGCGTCTATTACAAACCGCGTATTGACCACGAGCTACTCGAGCAATACAACGAGGGTATCATCTGTATGTCCGGCTGTATCGGTGGTGAGCTGGGTGAGAATTTGCGCAATGATGATTATGAAAAGGCCAAGGAAATTGCTGGCTGGTACAAGTCAGTGTTTGGCGACCGATACTACATGGAACTTCAAGACCATGGCCACCCTGAAGCGCGTAGTCACTGGCCGGAGCAGAAAAAGGTCAATGATTACATTGAGCGCATCAGCGAGGAATTAGACATTCCCTGTGTGGTGACCAGCGACGGCCATTATCTCAATCACGAAGACCAAGAGGCACATGAGATTCTGCTATGCGTTGGTACCGGTGCGTATTTGAGTGATGAAAAGCGGATGAGTTTGAAGGATTTTGAGCTCCATTTGACGACGCCAGAAGACATCATCTCGCGGTGGCAAAAAACCAACCCACAGGCAATTGCCAATACTAAAGCCATCGCCGATCGGTGTGACGTGGAGATCAAGCTGGGCGATATTCTCATCCCGAAATTCCCAACGCCAAACGGTGAGTCCGAAAAAGAATATCTGGATCATCTGGTGTATAGCGGTATGGCGGCGCGCTACGCTGGCATGAAGCTGGAGGACGCCAAGAAATTGCCAAACGACGAGCTGCGTGCGATGTTGTCTGACGATCAAATTGAGCGACTGGACATGGAGTTTAGCGTGCTTGACAACATGGGCTATAATGGCTATTTTTTGATCGTCCAGGACTTTATCAACTGGGGAAAATCTCAAGGAATTATTTTTGGGCCAGGGCGTGGTTCGGCGGCCGGTTCAATCATCGCCTATGCCCTAAACATCACCGATCTTGACCCGCTGCATTACGACCTGCTGTTTGAGCGATTTCTCAACCCCGACCGTATTTCCATGCCCGACATCGATATCGACATTCAAGATACCCGCCGCGGTGAAGTGATTGAATATTGTGCCAGGAAATATGGTTCAGAGCGAGTGGCTAACATTTGTACCTTTGGCACCATGGCAGCGCGGGCGTCAGTGCGTGATGTGGCGCGGGTATTGCAGGTGCCGTACGGCGAATCTGACCGGCTAGCCAAGCTCATTCCGCCACCTGTGCAGGGTCGTCATGTACCGATCAAAAAGTCGCTCGAGGAAGACCCTGATCTCAAGAAAGAATACGAAAGTAATCCAACCGCCAAAACCGTCTATGACTTTGCCTCGCAGCTGGAGGGAACCATTCGCTCACATGGTGTGCACGCTGCTGGTGTGGTGATCGCGCCGGACGACTTGGTGAAATACGTGCCGCTCGAGATGGCGCAAAAGGGTGTGGTGGCAACGCAGT
>CAUUMU010000046.1:0-4916 GCA_963546435.1 uncultured Candidatus Saccharibacteria bacterium | reverse complement strand
GTTCATGACGCAGACTCAGCCGGCTCAAATCCCCTTTCGAATTTGGCGTATAACAGGTCACTACCCAAAAATCGTCGAACTCGGCAGTGATGATGCGCCCCTCGTCCGCCGGGTTGCCGTATTGATCGCCGGTCAAATTAAACCGCTCGATGATAGCCGGCGGTAGCCCGTCGCGCCAATGCAGCGGCCGGATTTTTGAGAAAATTGCCGTACCGGAATAGCCCTTTTTGGCAGCTGAATAGAAATGCTCGTGATACTCTGGCAGGTCAATTTCCACCTGGTCGCGGGCGGCCTTGGTTTCTTGGAGGCATATAATGTCTGGATCGTACGTCTGCAGGAAGCGGGCAAACTCGCCCTTGTTGATGACGGCGCGGATACCATTGACGTTCCAGGAAAATAATCGCATACGCCTATTATACCGTACGCGCTATCAAGTCGCGGTAAATTGTTAGATATTGGTTGGTCATATGTTCTGGGCTAAGTTTAGGCGCCAGGCGGGATGAGGCGCGGGCCATCTGACGGCGCCGTGTATCGTCGGCCATCTGACGCATCGCCGCTGCCAGCTGCTCAACTGACGGGTCGCGGGCTAGGATGCTGTTATCCTTCGTCGTGCCAACGGTCAGTCGCGGGTCGCAGTAAATGATCGGCAGGCCCGCGGTCACCGCTTCACCGATGGTCATGGCTTGGGTGTCAAAGCCGTGCGACGCTAGGACAAAGACGTCGGCATTGACGAACGCCTCGGCCATCTGCTTGACGCACGAGACATGCCCGTGAAAGATAATGCCCTGGTGTTTTTCGGCGAGCAGTCGGAGCTTGAGCTGCTTGCCGTCACCGATGATGTGTAGTTCGGCATTTGGCAGGTCAGCTTGAACAAAGGCACGAATGATGGCGTCAACGCGCTTTTCAGGTGCCAGGCGGCAGACGCTCAAAAAGCGGATAGTGCGGTCGGTGCGGTGGCGCTCTGTATGGGCGATGGCGTGGCTGAGCTTGGGATTAACACCGGTCGGTACGATGTGCGAGCGTTCGTCCAGCCACGATGCGCAGTCGCTGATCCGCTGAGTCATAAAGTCAGCCGGTGCGGTAAAGGCATCGACGCGCGAGGCGACGGTCGCCATGGTGTGCCAGTCAAATCGCGCCAATACTCCCGTTGCGTCGGGGCTTTTTGGTGCAAAGAACACCGGCTGGTCGAGTCGCTTATCGGCGATCATCGAAATCATTGGATTGATCAAAAACAAATAGGCCATCGACCCCCAAAACGCGCCGAATGGCTGCGAGGTGTGGGTGCCGGCGAGATTGGCGTGAAAGGTGTGAATGTGAGGGATGCCCTGCTCTTTGGCGATGCGCGCTGCCAACATCAGGCCGCCCCGCTCCGTTTGGCTGTGGATGATGTCAAAGCGGTGCTGGCGGCAGATACGCCGTGCGCCACGCCGGCCGCATTTGAGGACGCACATGTGCGAGGGCGTGCCCGGGACGTAAAATGAAGGCACAACGACGGTTTTACAGCCAACTGGCCGCTCCAAAAAATGTCGCGGCGCGAGCAGGGTCACCTCGTGCCCCAAGCTAACCAGTTCGCTAATTTGCGTCTGGATTGACCGTCCGATACCGCCAGATGCCGGATAAAAATCGTCAGTCACCAATGCGATCCGCAGTCGCTGCTGTCTCCTCATAACTTACCCTATTATACCATCTTGTGATATAATGGCAGAATTGTATGCGTGTAGGTTTATTCACCGATACCTATCGACCGTCGATTAACGGCATCGTCTTTGTGGTCGAGTCGCTCAAGCGCGAGCTCGAGGCGCTGGGTCATGACGTCTATGTGTTCTGCCCCGCCAAGTCGATGAATCCAGCCAAGCAAGCCGAGCTACTTAACGAAGATCCAGATTCGCATATCATCCGCTTCCCGTCGATCAAGGGTGCGTTTTTTGATGACTACGACACGTCGGTGTTCTTCCCGCCGGTGGTGCAGCGCCGCATCAAGGAGCTGGATCTGGACATCGTGCATATCTTTACGCCGTCACAAATTGGGCTGGTTGGTGTCAGCGCAGCGCACAAGCAGCAGATCCCTTTGGTCATCCAGCACTGCACCGACATGTACGAATTTGCCGAGCACTATCCGGCGGTACTGCCGGGGATTTTGACGCTGGCTGGCGTGGTGCTACCTCTGTCGATTAAACTGAGGGGTCGTGATTTATTTGAACTGGTCAAGCTATATCGGCCGCGTGGTATCACCAATTGGAACCGGGCCATCATCGAGTGCGTCATCACTATTCTCTACAGTAAAGCCGACGCCGTCATCGCCCTCAGCCGCAAAAGTGTCGCCCAGCTCAGTGGCTGGCAGGACGATGATCATCTGTATGATTTGACATTACTGCCAAATGGTGTCAATGCTCTGCCGCGGCCGTCGGCGGCTCAGCTCAAGGCCTTTCGGGCGCAGTGGGGTCTACGGGCGTCTGATGAAGTATTTGGCTTCATTGGGCGGCTGGGCGAAGAGAAAAACTTACCAATTCTGATCAAGGCTTTTGACAAGTACGTCGCCAAGGCTCGCCCTAAATCCAAATTGCTGTTCGTTGGCGATTTCGAGTACCGCAAAAAACTCGAGGCGATGGCGGCCGAGAGTAAGTATGCTGATCGGATCATCTTTACTGGTGCCTTGCCGCGCAAGGAATTAGGCGTAGCGTATCAGGCGCTGGATGTGTTTTGCTTCCCGTCACTCAAGGATACGCAAGGCTGGGTACTACACGAAGCGGCGCATGCTCGTAAACCAATTATCATCATTGACACGCAAGTATCCGAAGTGGTGCGCGACGGCGTGAACGGTATATTCGTGAAAAATCGGCCCAAGAGCATGGCAGATGCCATCATTACGCTGCTCCGTTCGCCGGCCCGCCGAGCAAAGTTTGGCACCGAGAGTAAAAAATTAGCGGCCACATTCACCGAGCGCCGCCAGGTTCGTAAATTAGAGAAATTATATCGCCGGGTTATCGCCCAGAAAGCTGCCGCCGCGTCTCGCGATCTTGATCGCGACGCTTGATGGTTTCGCGTTTGTCGTAGGTTTTTTTGCCTTTGGCCAGAGCGATGACGACCTTGATAAATTTGCCGCTGGTTAATAATTTGGTCGGCACGATGGTCATGCCTTGCTTTTTTGCTTCGGTAAAGCGTGCTAATTGGCGTTTACTGACTAATAATTTCCGCACTGAAGTATCAACGCTGCGAGTATTTGCCTGGCCGCGAACGTTCAATCGCAGCGAAAAACTAGCGTTATTTAGCCACAATTCACCATTTCGCAGACTGACGAACGCCCCCTTCAGCTGCACGTGCCCTTCCCTGGCGGCGCGCACTTCCATGCCTGTCAGCACCAGCCCAGCCACAACCTCCTCGCCCAACTCATAGTCAAATCGCGCTCGGCGATTCACGACGGCTTGAGGGGATGGTTTTTTAGTCTTGGCGGGCTTGGTCACGTGATTATTGTAGCATGTAGGGTGGAGCCTTAGCTAGAAGAGGGTTGGTCTGTCTGGGCCGCGTCCCGTTACATCTAATCTAGAGGCGAGAAAAGTCTTTCATTGGGATCTTCTGGCGCTGCAATTTCCTCTTTTGCTAGAATCATCATACTATTCTGTAACTTATTCATGACGTCTGCGATTTCTCCCAGGGCTGCTTGCTTTTGTGACACATCTAATTCATTATCATCACATATGCTGCAAATACGAGCCAGAGCCCCGTCATATAATTGACGAAGTAACCCTGACTTATCTGATGTAAAAATAAGCGGAAGGGGGCCTGGAAGTCCTGCTTCATTTAACAACACTTGACGCGCTAAGCGATTCTTTCCTTCTGTATTGTCTAGTAGTCCAGCTAGCTCACTTTCGAGGATGTTTTGGATAGCTTCAATGACAATCTCTGCGTAAACGAGGCATAGCATTGCCTGCTCAGGGTTTGGAGGGCTTAGAATTTGCTGTCCGATCACATCAAGTTTGTCTGGGGCGTCGACTATGTAAATTTCGTTTGGATTAACTATATCAAGTTCGTGCTCAGACGGTGCACCAACGTTAGTGCCGCTGGCTGGGAGGTGTATTTTATCAGTTTCTTCTGGTGATGCTTGTGGTGTCGTTTCTCTATTCATAGTTTTATACTATAACATTGTTTAAGTATAAATGCAATACTTGGTCATTACTTTGTCTTATTCAAGCTCGTGTACTTCACCGGTTGTGAAGTCCCATTTGGCATTATGCTGGCCTGTATACGAGGGCTAGGACGTTGTGACCGAGTTCCCGCGGCCGCTGGATGGTGGCATTCGCCTCTAAACGTTTTAGTCTTGGTGGGCTTCACTTGATTATTTACAGCACGTGAGCTGGGGCTTCAATGAGGCCCCAGTCTATGTATGGCTCAATAGGGTCATTTTCAGAATCGTTATGCGTTTTCTTTGATAATTCGTCTAATGTATGCCGAATGCGACCCTTGCAATCAAGTAGCAAGTTGGTTAGGTCGTGAAGCTGCTCACGACGCTCCTCGTCAGTACTAGTGCTAGATAGAATTTCTCTCATTTGCGCGTCAACGAGAGCATATAGCTGATCTTGGGGTTTCTCGCTATGCTCATAGTTACGGAGTGCATCGTATGCATTATCTGAGCCAACTCTATCGCTAGCAAATTCCTGTCCAGCCTCTTTGGCAATGCTCCGCGCGATAATTCTTTGCTCAGTCCAGCTTACTACTTCTGTGAGAATACCAAGGTTAAACAGGGTCGTTTTGGCCGTCTCAATAGATTGTGCATTAACCGTAGAGTAAGCGTTAATATCTACGTCCTGACAAAGATCAAAGATACTAGTGTACTTAGTATCTTCATGGTCGGGGGTTGCCTCCTCTTCAGGAGGAGAAATTGTAGTGTATGGTGCTATCTCTATACTCATAGTTTCATA
>CAUUMU010000045.1:0-4970 GCA_963546435.1 uncultured Candidatus Saccharibacteria bacterium | reverse complement strand
CCGACGGCACTAGCAACGTGCTCAACGGCATCAATTATCAATTTGAAAAAGGCAAGTTTTACGCCATCGTCGGTAGTTCTGGCGCCGGTAAGTCGACACTACTGGGGCTGCTGGCGGGGCTGGACACACCGACTGGCGGGCAGATTTTGTTCGACGACGAAGACATCGCTGAGCAGGGTTACTCGCATCATCGCAAGCACAATATCTCGCTGGTGTTTCAGAATTATAACCTGATCGATTATCTGACGCCACTGGAAAACTTGAAGTTAGTTAATGCCAAAGCTACCAACGAAACGTTGCACGCCATGGGCTTAGATGACGATCACATTCACCGTAACGTCATGAAACTTTCTGGCGGCCAGCAACAACGTGTGGCGATCGGGCGAGCGCTGGTATCCTCCGCACCGATCATCTTGGCGGACGAGCCGACCGGCAACCTGGACGAAACCACCGCCGCCGACATCATCGACATCCTGCGCCGGGCCGCCCATGAAAACGACAAGTGCGTCATCGTCGTCACTCACAGCAAACAGCTGGCTAAACAGGCGGATGTGGTGCTGAAGCTGAAGGATAAGAAGCTACGGGCATAGCGTCAGGCCTGATGCAGCCCACGTCACTTACGGTACGTGAAGCGACCGGGTCGACCGACGATGATCAACTTATACAACCCCCATCTCAAGCAATAGGTGCGCGAGGCAAAAGCCGGAGGCGCACCTTTTTGCCTGTAATTAACTGTTGCAGAATAGCGACCTCAGCTATAACTAGGTACGATGATTACCCACCATTTCAAGCTATACCCCGAGCCATTTACTACCATTTCCCCCAAACAGCACTTCACGCTATAATAACCATGTGCATTTTTATCAATCATCAAGCGACGAGGCGCTGCGGCGACTTAGTTCCTCGGATGGCGGCCTGAGCGCGGCCGAAGTCCAGCGCCGCCAAAAACGCTATGGCCTCAACATCATCAAAATCCAATCCGAACCGCTCTGGCGCATCATTCTCGAGCCATTCCTCGACATTTTTATGCTCGTCCTGCTCATCGCCGCCATCATCAGCCTCTGGCACGGCGAGGCCATTGACGCCATCATCATCTTTGTCATCGCCGCCATCTCGGCCGTTATTTTCTACATTCAGCGCTTCTCAACTGACCGTGTGCTACGCAGCCTGTCCCGTCACGACGCCCAAAAAGTCGACGTCCACCGCGTCAATCGCACCACGCGCATCGACGCCAGCCAGCTAGTTCCGGGCGACGTCGTCTCGCTGGCTGAGGGCGAGAAAGTTCCCGCCGACATCCGCCTCATTCGTAGCGCCAACTTGCGGGTGGACGAGGCGCAACTGACCGGCGAATCACTGCCAATCTCCAAACAAACCGACGCCCTCACCGGCACCAAAGAAATGTACGAGCAAACCAACATGCTGTTTCAGGGCTCATTCGTCGTCAGCGGCACCAGCACCGGCGTGGTCGTTGCCACCGGCAATCAGACAGAGTTTGGTAATCTCGCCATGCTTTCCAAGCGCGAATCGACCCAAAGCCCAGTCCAGCGAAAAATCGACACCCTGATCACCAAAGTCATCGCCGCTGTCTCGGCTATCGCCCTCGTCGCCTTTGGGCTGAGTTTGCTGCGCGGCATGGATGTACTAGAGAGTCTGCGTTTTGTCATGGCCCTAGCGGTAAGTGCCGTGCCGGAGAGCTTGCCGATTGCCATTTCCGTGGTGCTGGTCTTGGGGATGCGGCGGATGGCCGCCAAAAAGGCGCTGGTGCATCAAATGCGCGCCATCGAGACCATCGGCGTCATCACCACCATCGCCACCGACAAGACGGGCACGCTGACCAAGAACAAACTGACCGTTCAGCAAACGTGGACGCCGGACGAGGTGACAGAGGACATCGACCGCATCATCGGGCTGGTGGTCAACCGCGCTCACGCCAAGAGCCACGATCCGCTGGATATAGCCCTCAATGAGTACGCCCGCAAGCAGAGCGCCAGCCCGCGCCACGTACCAGTTCGTGACCTGCCATTCAGTCAAGCCCATGCCATGTCCGCCACCATCTGGCATCACGGCCGGCAGTTTCGCTTGTATGTCAAGGGTGCGCCCGAAGCCATTCTGGCAGCGTGCCGCGTGTCGGCTCGCACCAAAAAGCGCGCCCAGCAGATGCTTGATGAGATGACCGCCCGCGGCTACCGAGTGATCGGGCTGGCGACGGGCGAGCTAGACGAGATAATTGATGGCTTTGATCAGCTCGGCAAGCTGACATTTGCCGGCTTCGTGGCCGTGGCCGATGTGCTGCGACCAGAGGCGCCGCGAGCTATCCGAGCGGCTCTGAAGGCGGGCGTGTCAGTACGGATGATCACTGGCGATCATTTCGAGACGGCCTATCAGATTGGCCGGGAACTTGGCATGGTCGAGAGCCGCGACGAAGTGTTCGATTGCCGTGACATGGCCAAGCTGTCCGATGATCAGCTAGACGCCATCGTCACCAAAACCAAAGTCTTCTCCCGCGTCATCCCCGAGCAAAAATACCGCCTGCTGACCATTCTCAAAAAGCACCACATCACCGCCATGACTGGCGACGGCGTCAATGACGTGCCGGCGCTGACCAACGCCCATGTCGGCGTGGCCATGGGGTCGGGCTCGCACATCGCCAAAGACGCTGGCGATATCATCCTGCTCAACGATAATTTCAAGACCATCATCGACGCCATGCGCGAGGGCCGCACCATCATCGCCAACATTCGCCGTATGTTGTTTTATCTGCTGTCGACTAACACTGGCGAGCTGATCACCATGCTCGGCGCGCTGCTGATTGGCATCAAGACGCCGCTAGAGCCGGTGCAAATCCTCTGGGTCAATCTGGTGACCGATACCTCGATGGTCATTCCGCTTGGCCTGGAGCCGGGCGAAAAGCAGGCCATGAACCGTCCGCCGGAACGCCCCGACGCACCGATTCTCAGCCGTCAAATGATCTGGCGGATGGTCATCGTCGCCGCCACCATGTCGGTCATGGCGCTGGCCGTCTATATCTTTTTCGAGAAGCATTACGGCCACGACTACGCGCAGACGCTAGCCTTTATCTCGCTGGTGGTCAGCCAGTGGGCCAACGCCTTCAACGCCCGCTCCGACAGCGAGTCAATCTTCACTCGTCTCAAGGTCATGAACGCCAGTTTTTACGCCGGTATCAGCTTGTCGGTCATGTTACAGCTACTCGTCTTCTTCGGCCCACTTGGCACAATCCTCCACGTCACGCCGATCAACTTCTGGCACGGCGCACTCATCGGCCTCACCTCATTCATCATCCCGATCACCACATGCGAGATACACAAGTGGCGGGGCAGGAGGAATGACCATGTCTGAGCTCAAACATATCCGAGCCGGGGCTATCGCGTGTCGGTCAAGGGACTGATTTATGATGACGGAAAGTTACTATTCGTCCGCGAGAGGAGCAATACGTGGGATTTACCCGGTGGCGGGCTGGAACACGGCGAGGGTATAGCCGAGGCCTTGCGGCGTGAGTGCCGAGAAGAGCTGGGCACCGAGATAGAAATTGCAAGCGCAGCGCCGACCATCATCCCGACATGGAGCAAAAAGTTCGACATCCCGGTGCTTATCATCGCTTACCGAGTTCACCTCGTGTCGCCACCTACAACTACGACAGATGTCAGCGAGCTGCGGTATATTGGGGCCAATGAGCTGGGGCAGGTTGAACTTGACTCGACACTGTCGGCCATTATAGATCAGTTTTATATATAGGAACGATCCATGGTAGCCAGCGTAATAATACACAGCGTCGATTGAACCGGAAACTGGATGAGATTTAGAATAATTAGGATAATTAGAATAATTGCGTGTCTTTGCTTGAATCACATTTACGAGTTTACTCGTAAATGGCTGGGCCGGAGGGATTCGAACCCCCGAATGCCAGGACCAAAACCTGGTGCCTTACCACTTGGCGACGGCCCAATACCAAGGATTAGTGTAGCATAATAATCACCTAATTACCAGCCTTGCGATCAAGCCAAAAACGCGCTACAATCGTCATATGCATAAGCAGTATGGCTTTACTATCGTCGAAATTATCATTATCATCGTGGTCATCGCGATCCTCGCTACCTTGGGCGGCCTCGTGTGGCGCAATACGTATAACACCGCTCGCGACAATGAAACCAAGTCAAATATTTCAATGCTCAAGGAAGCAATCGAGAAATATCGTTCGGACAACGGCGAGTACCCATGGCCGACGAGTGCCTGCACCATTTATAACACCGCTAATATGAAGATTTGTAATGGCGGTGAGCTCGGTGCACTCCTCATTCCACGCTACATCAAGCAGCTGCCAAAAGACCACGAAGGCCGCGATTATTGGTATCTCGCAGCCACCGACACGACCCTCGCTTCCAGCGTCGTGCCGACCCGCTACGCCATAAAGGTGCCGCTCTCAGATGGCACCACCTGCCGCACTGGCCGCAATATGCAGAACGGCTGGTTTGGCGGTGTGCCAGAGTGCAACTTCTAATCTGTTATAATAACTCTTGATGAAACGACAGAGTTTTGAGACGCTGACACTGGAGAAGGTCGTTGGCGGCGGGCAAGCACTAGGGACGCTGACCGACGGGCGCAAATGCTTCGTATGGGGCGGGCTACCTGGCGAGACCGTCACCGTTCGCATTACCAAAAAGAAATCGCACCTTGTCGAAGCAGTTGTCGAGGAAGTAATCTCGCCAAGCCCCGACCGTATCCAGCCGCGCGATCCAGATAGTTACCTGTCGACCAGCCCCTGGCAAATTATGCCGCTCGAGATAGAGCAGATATACAAAAGGCAACTGATCGACGACGCCTTTACACTGCTCAATGTTACATTACCGGCGGCAATTGACATTTATTGCGACAATGTCGCATATGGTTATCGCAATAAAGTTGAATTTAGCTGGTACAGCGAATCGGTGGTATCCCGAGCGGTATCTCAGAAA
>CAUUMU010000044.1:0-5440 GCA_963546435.1 uncultured Candidatus Saccharibacteria bacterium | reverse complement strand
GCCATCTGCAGCGTTCGCTCGACTTCGCCCGAAAAATCGGCGTGCCCCGGCGTGTCGATGATGTTGATTTTATAATCGCCGTAAAAAATTGAGGTCTGTTTGGCGGTGATGGTGATACCGCGCTCGTGCTCTTGATCGCCCGAATCCATGATCAGTTCTTGGCTCATCTCGGCCTGGTTATCGCGGAATGTGCGCGACTGTTTGAGCAGCCCATCGACCATGGTTGTCTTGCCGTGATCGACGTGGGCAATAATGGCAATATTTCGAATCTTGCTAGCGTCCTTCATAAAAATATGGTCTGATGTTAACGCAGACCTTCCTTTGGTTGTTAATTGTAGCACAGATGAGCGGGGATGGGAAGGTTGGCTAGCTGAATTATCAGTGGTCGTACCTATCTTTTATCTAAGCATCGTGTGACATTTCTCGCGGTATAAACCGCTCCTTATACTTCCCAGCCAGTAAAATTGCCTCCCTCACATCGCCGAGTGCACGATGATTGTGGCGGCTGGTTCGTCGATATCGCCCCTGGCTCGTCCAAGCATCGGCCATTTCCTCGAGGCAGCGCACGTCAAGTTGCCGGAATCCCAAACGCTCGTACAGCGCGGGCATGCGCTTTGCGAGGATCTCGCGATCACATTGCAGATAATAGCCGCAGTGAATCAAAATAGCGTCATTTGCGGTTTGCTGTAGCCAATTGAGCGCTTGCTTTTCGAGTGCGGCCTCGTTGTACTTTGACACGGAGACATCGTCCAGCAAGCCATTTCGTGTGTGCATATCGACAACTGATTCGGGCATAGAATGTTCAGAGAAGCCATCAGGCTTGCAGGCTAAAGAAAACGGCTCGCCAATTTGTTCCAGCTGGCGATTGGTGATAATCGCAGCGACTTCGAGTATCCGCGCCGTATCAACATCGGTCGTCGTATACTCCAAATCCATCCAGACAAAGAGGCCGGGTGGAAGTGGGTCGTATTCGGTGTTAGTGTTCATGGTAATAGTATAACACTGGATTACGTTTGTGGTGGATATGAAGGAGTCTCTAGGACTGTTACTGTGTGACAGACAGGTATACTCAAATGGTAGTAACCTCTTAAGTAACTCCTATTAATCAACTACTAGGGTCTGCTCGATCACTCAGTTTCTGGCGGGTTGATCCTGATAGCTTCAAAAAACTTACGACTCACCTTACGTCGATTCACCCCAGGTCGACGTTGAATAACGCGAATCATGTCTGTGCCAAGCTCTGGACCAAACCGAGCTAGCAGAGCACCCTCTGGGTCTGATCGTTGAAGCCTGATGTTTCTGGCTACTCCTCTGCAGGAAATTCTCATGTAGACGTCGCGATCTGGCGTTGTATCAAAGACTGTTACTTTCATGTCGCCCTTTGAATATACCGCCTTAACAGGGAGCTTTCGACCAGGTGAGTTGCGCTTTACCGTTTCTAAATCCTGCACTACCACTTCACGCCACTTCCTTGGAGCTCCATCCGTACCCGCCTCACTCTGCGACTGCTGATCTTCCAGCCATTCTTGCTCTGGTGATGAATGCCATTATTCCTTCATACTGCTTTTCAATGTTCAAAAATTAGTAGGATGAGCTGGATTTGACCCACTCCACAGAGATGGTATCATATGACTATGCGGGGGATGCTCTCTGGGGGTGTGTAATCTCGAAGACCCTGATTGATAAAACGGTTACATTGTAGCACTAGGCTGATCATGAGTGTAGTTAATAGAATTCAATGCACGAAATGTACGCGACTATGGTCTGATGTTAACGCAGACCTTCCTCTTAAATATGAAATTTTACCATGAGTGAGAGAAAATAAAAAGAGTAGGGGGAATTGTATTTAATAAATGGTCACAGATTGTTTATCAAGCTGATCTTCGGAAAAATGCATTAATCTGGTCTTGTCGTCGGTCCTATGTAAAATATCTGGATTTTCCATCACTACACCTAGGGCTTGAATTGCCATCTTAATGCGTATCGGGTCTATGCCCAGGCTTTGATGAGCTAATTCTGGTACTATTTTGTTTCTTGTTTCAGCTATTAGCAGGGTGGGGCAATCAGGTATACTGTCGGATGAAGGTATACATATTCCATAGGCGGGCTCTACTCGCGTGAAATAGTTTGGAGTTACATTTTCTCTGCTGGAGTTTTGTGTAATGCCCACTCCCCATTCCTCACGCTCTGATATTAGATCATTGTTTTTCTTGAGATAGTCACAATATATATCCGTATGATGGTTTTTAGGAGACACTATTATGTGTCCTATTGGCTCTCCGTTGGGCGATAGCTTTCGTGAAAATATAACCAAACCAGACGGATGAGGTTCGGTTTCCATTTCTATGTCAAGATGGGTCGATGTAACGTAGAAAGATTCCATATTCATAGCAATATTAAATGGTGGGAAATACAGGGCTCGAACCTGTGACCTCACGAATGTGAATCGTGCGCTCTAGCCAACTGAGCTAATCTCCCATAAAATAAAACCTTGGTGCGGATGAAAGGACTTGAACCTTCACGCCGTGAGGCATATGCTCCTAAGGCATACGTGTCTACCAATTCCACCACATCCGCATAGCTAACTGTCAAAGATGCGCACGGTACTTTCAGGCGCATCTACCCCTCAATTATACACAACCCGTCGCCCTCGAGCAATACACTTTACGCCCCACCTTGACCGTGCTATCATGAAACTAACAGAAAAAGGGGGACTATGAATAAGGTTGCGACGTATTTGAATGAACATCTGACGGGTGAAGTGGTGACGCATGACGGTGCTTTGGCGGATGCACAGCGGGACGGGAGCGTGCTGGCGCACCGGCCGGAGCTGATCGCACGAGTAGCAGATACGAGTGATGTGCGCAAGATTTTGCGGTTTTGTTCGCAGCTGGCGGAGAAGGGCCACGTCTTGCCGGTGTATGCGCGCGGATGCGGCACGGATAGTACGGGCGCGGCGATTGGGCGCGGCATCGCCATCGATATGGCAGCACACATGCATAATGTCGTCGGAATTGATGCTAAGCAGCAGCTGATTCACCTCCAGTCGGGTATTTCTCATAGAGCGGCGCAGGCGGTGCTGTCAACGCACAAGGGTTTGGGTCTGCCGGAGATTTCATTGACGGGTGAGGATGGCACGATTGGTGGTGCGATTAGTACTGAAGCGGCTGGCATGCTGTCCTCGGCGTATGGTCTATTGAGCCAGTCGATTCACCAGATGGAAGTTGTCCTATCAAGTGGCGATATTGTGCAGACCGGCCGGCTGTCGAAACGCGAGCTGAGCAAAAAGAAAGGTCTGGCGACGTTTGAGGGCGAATTGTATCGGCAGCTGGATAATTTGATAACCGATAATGAAGCGCTGATCACTCGGATTGATGCTAGTGCGCCAGAGATGGCCGGCTTTTCGAGCATCGCTCAGGTGCGGCAGCGCGACGGCTCGTTTGACCTCACGCCGCTGTTTGTCGGCGCTCAAGGCAGCCTCGGTATCATCGGCGAGCTAATTATGAAAGCTGACTTCATCCATCCAGAACTGACCGTAGTGAGCGCCGCGTATAGTTCAATGAATACAGCGCAGGCGGCGGTTGACACGGCCCTGCAAGCGGGCGCCTCGACAGTCGAGCTGATCGACGGGCGGCTCTTCTCGCGAGCGGCAGCGCAGGGCAAAAAACTAGCGTGGGCGCCAAAAGAATGCTATCGTGGCGGTGTGGTCGTGGCGTTCTTTCACGCGTTTTCGGACCGCGCGCGCAACAAGGCTGCCAAGAAGTTGCTGCGCGCACTTCGCGGTGGTACAGCCCTGCAGGTTGAGCTACGCGACATGGAAATGAAAGAGGCGTTTACGCTGCATTCAGTGCTGACTCTGGCGGAGCATCCCGCGGATGAGCATGGTATCGTGCCGCAGGTATTCTCTGGGATGTGGCTGCCGGGCGTGCAGCTGGACGGCTTTATCAAGTCGATGCGCGCACTCGAGAAAGAGTATGGCGTGGCCATGCCGCTGTTTATCGACGCGACGACTGGCATGATCAATAGCTATCCGGTGTTCTCGAGCAAAAAGGTCAGTGACCGCCAGCGTATCCTCAAACTCTGCTCGGACATGGTGCGGATCGTGACTAGCCACGAAGGGTCGTTCGCGGGATTTGGCGGCGAAGGTCGGCTCAAGGCTGCCTTTGTTCAGCCAACACTCACGCCCGAGGAGCGTGATCTATATGCAAAAATCAAGCATATCTTTGACCCAAAAGGCATCCTCGCGCCAGGCATCAAGACTGCCGTGCCGATGAAACAGCTGGCAGAAGAGTTAAATGCTTGGTGTCGGCTGGCGGGCTGAAACGGCTAGGCAAACTCCTTGCGGAGGAGCGGCCGGTCGTGTATAATACTCGATAGTCACGCGGATGTGGCGGAATTGGTAGACGCGCTAGCTTCAGGTGCTAGTGCCAGCAATGGCGTGAAGGTTCAAGTCCTTTCATCCGCACCAGGAATTATACGACGATGAGTCAGCGCTCATCGTTTTATATTGTTTGACTATAAAAACCGAGGATGTCTCCTCGGGGTATTATGCAGATATATGGTAAGCATGACAAGCAGACGGGATAGGGTTGCCTCAGATGAGAGACAATGTGTGTTTCGCCGCTCACTTGTCATGCTTAGACTGGCGCTAAGCCAAGCCCTTCTTCTTGCGCAGCTCACCAATGAGGTGAGCTGCGGTGCCAGGACCTCCGTTATCTCGGTCGTAGAGTTGGGCGTCCAGCTCTCGGTCGTTTGAGAAAAATACCTTCAACGGTCTCCCGAAGAGGTAATCGAAGGAGATATTTCTACCCTCCCTCTTTTTTTCGTCGATGATCGACTGTGCCATTTCGACGCTCATCTCTTTGGGCCCATGAAGGGCCGCAAAGATTCCCATTCCAACGGGATGGGAATTATTGAAGAGTGCCGCGAGGATTTCGGCGTGCGGCAGATTTTCGATGTTAACCATGTGAGTCATGGCATCTCTTTCTCCACATCTTTGGCGACATGCCATCCGATAAATGGACGTGTGCAATCCTATAACACACAAGATGAGGTTTCGCGCCTCTTGCCATAAAAGAAGCAAAATCTCACCTTGTGTCGTCTGCTTGTCAATGAACGCCTTTGGACAATAAGTCAAATTTATGTCAACAAAAGCTGATATATATATCACTTATATGAAAAAATGTCAATGATTTTTGTCAAGTTTTTCTGTTTTTTCATCCCCATTTGCTACAATAACAGAGATGCAAGATACACGAAATGTGATTGACAAATTCAAGGGTCAGAGCGAGGCGGAGATCATAAGAGAGTTGGACGCCAAGGATCACGGCTTGGTGATTGCGCTGGAGAACACCGAGCGGGATTTTAATATGGGGACGATTGTCCGGAGCGCCAATGCGTTTGGCGTGCGGCAGATTTACGTCATTGGCAGGCGGCAATG
>CAUUMU010000043.1:0-5890 GCA_963546435.1 uncultured Candidatus Saccharibacteria bacterium | reverse complement strand
GGAGCGCCAATGCGTTTGGCGTGCGGCAGATTTACGTCATTGGCAGGCGGCAATGGAACAAGCGCGGCGCTATGATGACGGATAAATATTTGCATGTGCATTACGTTGGCTCGACAGCTGAGTTTGTCGAGTTAATGCGGGCTGAAGACAGGGCAATCATCGCGATTGATAATATCCCGGGCAGCGTCAATATGTCAGAGACGACCCTACCAAAGCGGGCGGTGTTGGTGTTTGGTCAGGAAGGGCCGGGGATCTCCAAGGAGATGGCGCAGGCGGCGGACAAAATTGTCGCCATTGAACAATTCGGCTCGACCCGCTCCATCAATGTCGGCGCGGCAGCGACCGTGGCGATGTATTGCTGGTTGCAGCAGCATGTGCTCGGTTGATATACTTCAAGCTCTCATTCGTCTTTATCATTGAAAAATTCGCCCCATTGTGCCACAATAAAAGCAACCATGAGCAATTTATCAACTCAGAGTTATAAGGGCGCGCGCGATTATTTCCCGGAGGATAAGCGCCTGCAAAATTATATTTTCAAGGTGTGGCACGCCACGGCGCAGAGTTTTGGGTACGAGGAATACAGTGCACCCTTGCTTGAGCCGCTGGATATTTATACCGCCAAGTCAGGGCAGGAGTTAGCGGGCGAGCAGACGTATCTATTCACCGATCGCGGTGGTCGCCAGGTGGCGATTCGCCCAGAGATGACGCCGTCGATTTCCCGTATGGTGGCCAGTCGGCGCCAGGAACTGGCCATGCCGGCCCGGCTGTATTCTATCGCTAATTTCATGCGCTACGAACGGCCGCAGCGTGGTCGGGAGCGCGAGTTTTGGCAATTGAACGCCGACCTGTTTGGTGCGGAGGGGCCGTGGGCGGACGCGGAGATTATCGAGTTTGGCTACCATAGCATCATGAACTTTGGTGCGCGCGAAGACATGTTTATCGTGCGGGTGAATAATCGCCAGTTGATCAATCAGTTGATGAGCGGGTTTCTCGGCCTTGATGTGATCGGCGCCCAGATGATGACGCGGCTACTTGATCGAAAGAATAAGATTTCGCCAGAAGCTTTCCGCGAGCAAGCCATCGAGATTTTCGGCTCAGAAGAGGCCAAGGCGGGCCTGCCAAAGTTGGCGCAGCTAATTAGTATGCGCAGCGTCGATGATCTACCAGAGGAGCTGGCAGATAGCCCGAGTGTCCAGCAGCTTCGCCAGGTGATGACCCTGCTGCGTCAGAAGGGCATCGGTAATGCGATGTTCGACGTGACGCTGATGCGCGGGCTGGATTATTATACCGGTACGGTGTTTGAGTTTTTTGATAATTCGCCGGAGAACAATCGAGCGCTATTTGGCGGCGGGCGTTATGATGGGCTGGTCGGGCTGTTTGGTGTCGAGCCGGTCGCCACGGTCGGCGTGGGGCTCGGTGCGACGACCATGCAGCAGTTCCTCGAGGTGCACGAGTTGCTGCCAAAACTAACGACACACACTGATGTGTATATCATCGCGGTGGATGCGGCGCTGCTGGAGGGGGCCGATGCTTTAGCGCGGGCGCTGCGCAGTGAGGGAGTGCGTGCCGAGTTAGATTTCAGCGGGCGTAAGTTAGACAAGCAGCTGAAAACCGCACTCAAAAAGAATATCCCATTTGTGGCGTTTGTCGGCGAAGAAGAGGTCGCTTCGGGTGTCTACACGATCAAAAATCTCATCGAGTCAACCGAGCAAAAAGTCAGCCTCGAGCGAATGATCAGCGTGGTCAAAGATCGGCGCTACGACGGTGATGACGACGCGGCGTTTGAGATTTAGCGTTACCCCTGTTATAATAGGTAGTCATGAAGACGACTGTAAAGAAACTATCAGATACCAAGGTTTGTTTGACAATTATGCTGGGGGCGGACGAGCTGAATGCGGCTGAGCAGGTGGCGCTGACCAAGATGGCGCGCGACCTCAAGGTGCCGGGATTTCGTAAGGGTAAAGTACCAGTCAGCGTGGCTGCCAAGCACGTCAATCCAATGGCACTCCAGGAGCAGGTGCTAGACAACGCCCTGTCCAAAGCGGTCGCTGAGGCCTTTATGAACGAGAAATTACAGGCGCTGGAGCGGCCGAGCGTTGAGGTCAAGAAATTTGTCCCCAATCAAGAAGTTGAGTTTACCGCCGAGGCGACCGTTGTGCCGCCGGTCAAGTTAGGCGATTACAAAAAGCTCAAGGCCAAGCCTCAGGCCGTCAAGGTTGAGGCCAAAGACGTTGATGAAATTATCGAACGGATGCAGCAGAATTTTGTCGATAAGACCGAGGTCAAGCGTGCAGCTCGAGAAGGTGACGAGGCGATTATTGACTTTGTTGGCAAGAAAGACGGTGTGGCGTTTGACGGCGGTTCGGCCAAGGATTTTGCCCTGAAGCTGGGTGGTGGTCAGTTTATCCCCGGCTTTGAAGAGGGCGTGGTTGGTCACAAGGCCGGCGAGACATTTGATCTTGACCTCGAATTTCCAAAGGATTACCATGCTGAAAATCTGGCTGGCGCCAAGGTGGTGTTTAGCGTGACGCTGCACAAAGTAAATGAGCTGAAGTTACCGGAACTCAATGATGAATTTGCCGCCAAGTGTGGCCCGTTCACCGATGTCAAAGAGCTCAAGGCCGACATCAAGCGCGAGATTACCGCGCAAAAAGAGCGCGAGGCCAAGGAAAAGCTCAAGGATGAGCTGGTGGCGGAATTGGCGGATAGCTCCAAGGTGGCGCTGCCAGAGCTGTTGATCGACGATCAGCTGCGGTCAATTGAACAAGATCTGATGCAAAATTTGTCATATCGAGGCCTGACGATGGACTCGTACCTAAAGACGCAAGGCTTCAAGGATAAAGCCGATTGGCAGAAAAAAGAGGCTCGCCCGGCGGCCGAAAAGCGGGTCAAGGCTGGCTTGGTGCTGGCCGAGCTATCAAAGGAGCTGGGCGTAGAGGTTAGCCGCGAGGAGCTTGATAGGCAAATTTCCACCTTCAAGCAGCAATATGGCAAGGATGCCAAGCTCGCCGC
The DNA here is from genome assembly GCA_963546435.1 of uncultured Candidatus Saccharibacteria bacterium. Lineage (GTDB taxonomy): Bacteria > Patescibacteriota > Saccharimonadia > Saccharimonadales > Saccharimonadaceae > Nanosynbacter. The sequence goes on along the minus strand of CAUUMU010000043.1, from coordinate 2,878 downwards.
CCGATTTGATGATCCGAACGTCCACCGTGACATCGCAAACCGGATGATCACCGACAAGACGATCGACAAGCTAGTTGAGCTGAATAGTAAATAGCGACGACATAGCAATAAAATAATCTGAAGCAGGGGATGGCAAAAGGGCCGCCCCTGTTTTATTGACAAACCTACAATTAGCTGGTATAATGGCAAAATATGTGTGAATCCTCAAAGTCTGAGCGTCCAGAGTTGGAGTCTGGGCATTTCCAAGAGACAGACGGGAGCGGCAAGAAGGTTAGCCGTCGCAGTTTTTTGGGAGGTATGGCGCTTGGTGCTGGATGCTTGGGCGCTGGAACTCTTATCGGTGAGGCTATAAAAAATCTAGGATCAGAACAAGGTCAAAATATACCGATACAGCGCAATAACGAGCGAAAAGCTCCGCCGCTGGGCTCGCTAAGTGTTGTCGTCGTGCAATTATTGCCAGAAAACGCCGAGCCGCATCAAGGCATTGAAAAAATTAGTTCTGGGGTACGAGATGCTCTTGGGCGTATCGCGCTAACGACTAGCCATCTATACCTTAATGTGCGGTTCACCCGGGATGGTCACTCGCCTGATACAACACGAATAACTGAGGATGGTAAACAACCTGCCTATAGTCAGCGTCTGCTTCAACTGATTGGCCAGGCTCATGCTCGTGAAGAAAGTGATATGGCACTGGTTATCGTCGATTCTGCTGATACAGAAAAGGACTACTACGCTGGTCTAACCGTGTACGACGATAAATATCCTCCAGTTGCATTTGTGCGCGACGTGGGTGGCGTGTCCATTGGTACGATTGCACACGAATTAGGACATATGCTTGCTCCAGAGGGTGTCAAGCGCGGTCTTGGTCATGCCTGGGCCCTGCAGTCGTGGGTAAGGCAAGATGGTGATAAGGAGGTAAAAGATTGGCGCCATAGTCCCCATGTTGCTCCTATTCAGGACATTATCGCCGCGGGGTATGGTCTGGAGAAGGATGACAGTGGAAAACCAAATCCCTATGCTTCACGATATAGCGTCATGGGAAATAGTGCATTATTTGATTCCATGGTAGATCCAACGATACCAATGTTCTCTTCCCCTGAGCTTGCCTTTCTCGATCCAACGCTGTCAATTCGCCATATCACAATGCCGTCGATGGGCACAGGCCAGATACCCATTAGCTACGGCGGGCCTGACCGAGCCGGTATTACTATAGACATCCCAGAGGATCATATACTACGCCAAATAGCTCCGAATGCAGATACACTTTTCATTGGCCCAATAGTCCGCTCAAAGCAGTGGAGTAACCCTATTGACCGGATGGGTGTCTTTGCGACATGGTCAGGAGGGCGTGATAGCGCCATATTAAATCCAAGTATATGGGATGAGAGTATTAAATATAGCGAGAATAGCTTTGAACATGTTGCCTATATTGATGAGCAGCTCGGTATACTGGTCGCCACTGGACAGCAATCGGGCCAGGTCTACGTCCGCTTAGTGCCGCTCCATACAGAGGAGGCACAGGAGTTAATACGTGCGGGGCAAGAGCGGCTGCTAAAAAGTCTCAATATATAATGGATTGACAGGCTATTCTTTACAGCAGCGAGCTAAGCTTATATAATAACTGTGTATGAAGAAAACAACATCGTATCTCATCCCCACCGTCATCGAAAAGTCAGCCGACGGCGAGCGGGCGTTTGATATCTATTCACGGCTGCTTAATGAGCGGATCATTTTCCTCGGCGAGGAGGTTAACGAGCATACTGCTAACAGCGTGGTGGCGCAGCTACTACACCTGGCGTACGTTGACCCAGGGGCGGACATCTCGCTTTATATCAACAGTCCAGGCGGCAGTGTCTATGATGGCATGGCGATTTACGACACCATGAATTTTATCAAGCCGGACGTGGCGACCTATGGCATTGGTTTACAGGCCAGCATGGGTGCGTTTCTACTCAGCTCTGGCGCTAAAGGCAAGCGGTTCTGCCTGCCGCACGCCAAGGTGATGATTCATCAGCCGTCAAGCGGCACGCGCGGTAAGGTAACCGACATGGAAATTGACCTGAAGGAAACGCTGGAAGTGAAGGAAATGCTGGCGAAAATCATGGCCAAAAACACCGGCCAGAAACTCTCTAAAGTCAAGGCTGACATGGAGCGTGATTACTGGATGAGTCCTCAGGAGGTAGTACAGTATGGGCTGGTGGACAAGGTATTGAGTAAGCTAGCATAGACCGCAAGAAGTCTCGTGCCCGCGAGCCATACATACATCGAACACGGCCGTAACGTTGTTAAAACTACCGCTGGTTTTGCTTGTGGTTACGGTGGAATCTTGCCATAATTAAGGAAAGGCAAGGAGGGATTATGAGACAATATCTAGATGCTCTGCGGCACGTTCGTGATAATGGCGTGAAAAAAGGCGACCGCACCGGTACTGGCACCACGGAAGTGTTTGGCGTGCAGACGCGGTATGATCTAACGGATGGCTTTCCGGCCATGACCACCAAGAAATTATATTTCAACAGTGTGGCACATGAGCTGCTGTGGTTTCTCAAAGGCACGGGTAATATTGAATATCTAGCACAAAACGGCGTGCACATTTGGGACGAGTGGTCGTACAAGAATTATTTGGAGAAAACCGGCCAAAGCATTCCAGAAATCAATGGCGAGGAGTGGCGCGCCGGCATGAAAACATTTATTGGTAAAATCGCGACTAACCATGCGTTTGCCAAGGAATGGGGTGATTTGGGGCCAGTTTACGGCGTGCAGTGGCGCAAATGGCCGGACGGCAAGGGCGGGACGATTGACCAAATCCAAAACGCCATCAACATTATAAAGAATAATCCAACGTCGCGACGCAACATCGTCAGCGCCTGGAATGTGG
>CAUUMU010000042.1:0-6642 GCA_963546435.1 uncultured Candidatus Saccharibacteria bacterium | reverse complement strand
TCGTCATCATTCGCCCCTAGTCCACTTCAGTTAGTAATTCTTTTGGCGTTGACTGGGTAATCGGCCGCGAAGCCAGCAGCACCGCGATGATAATCACCGCTAGTCCAGCGCCCCACACCGCCAGCAGATCCGTCGGCTGCACACCAACCGTCACCTTGTCTAGCGTGCGTGATGACGTCACCGAGTCAGCGTCAGCACCGAGCGACGCACCGTTGAGGGAACTGCCAGCTTGACGTGTGGCATTCTGTGCCGCCTGCGACACTACATGATCACCCATTTGCTGGGCAATTAGCCCGGCGGTAAAGTACGATGCACCAAAGCTCAGCACCGCGATCATCACCAGTTCAGCGATATATTGCAGCACAATCTTTGACTGCGGCACGCCCGTCGCCAAGAGCACGCCCGCTTCGCGCTTGCGCTCGTTCATCCACAAGTACAGCACCATGCCGATCACCGCGACGCTGACCAGCGCCGTCGCCCACAACATACCGTCGATCAAGCCGTACACGCCATTCACCGCGCCAGTCACGCCAGCCAGTTCCTGGCTATTCTTATTCAATTGATACTTTTGCCAATCAACTGGCAATTTATTTGCCCGCGCCATCACCTCATCCAACTGTTTGGTTCCTTTGGTAAAGAACGTAGCGTCCTGGTAAATCTCATTTTGCTCGGTATAGGCATTCAGCTGGCGAGTTGTCGTAAGGTCAGTCAGGAACAAATTCTCGAACAGCTCCACTTGATACGTCGCCTGCTTTGGGTTTTTGCCGTTAAATATACCGACGATTTCCACTTCAACCTCGTCCTTGGATGGATGTTCGTTGTCGGTGTCGTATTGATTGGCCTTTAACTTAATTTTACTGCCAAGCTTCAGGTTGTTGGCCTTGGCGAAATCTTCGTGCACCAAAATCTTGTGCGAATCGTTCTCGGTGATGTGCCGGCCAGCGATGAGTTTGAGCGACTCGGCCCGGAACTTCTTCTCGGACTCAGATTTATTAACGCCGATGATGGTCGCAGCGTTGCCAAATTGTTTGTCTTTCTCGGCATCATAGCCGCTGCCGCCGCTTGGTAGTGGCACTAGCTTGGTATTGATAAAATCGACCGTGGCGTTCTGGCGCTTGACATAGTCCGTCACGCCCTCCAGATTTTTCACTGCGTCGATGTCTTTGTTCGACACCGTCCCCGAACCACGGGCTGTTCCCGGATTGGTGCGCGGATTATTGCCCAGCGTGAAGCCGGCCTTGAGCGTTTTGTCTAGCGACTGCGCCGCCGCGTCGGTCGAATGCTTGATGGCAAATCCACTCAGCATAATCGTCGACATACACAGCAAAATCGCCAGCAAAATCAGCGTTTTGAGTTTTTTCCTGGTGATATACAACCAGGCACGTTGCAAAAATGACATAGATCTCCTTTCTTGGTTCTATGTCAGTGTAGCAGGGGTGTGTGAAGGGAATGTGAAATGAGAGGAGATTCATATGGACTTATTCAGTCTAGGAGATGCGCACTCCTCACTATTGCCCTATTACTATTACTGCTGTCTTTCCACTTCTATGACGTGAACGCCGAGACGTTCCTTGTGTGGCGGGTAGATCTTGTGAAGGAGGCGAAGTGCCTCCTCTTTGCTTTTCGCCTGCGGCACGATCTGCTGCCATGACTCAGCCGCCAGCATGTCGGCGAATTTACTGTAGATTCGAATTGACTTGATTCGCACGACACCAGACGCATGTCCGTTTTCGAGCTGCAATAGCTGACCTTCCCTAAGGCGCTTTATACTGTTGTAGCCGATGCGAACTTCTAAGGTCTTGCGGCCCGACATGATTCCATCAAAGTAGGGTTTCTTGATACGCATCTTACGCATAGGCACTCCTTTCCTGTTGAGGCTGATTCCCCACTGTTGAACGACACTGTTTGGTGCGTACCCTCCTGGGAACATGCCTTCAATCGTCCAGCCGTGGCGCTGGATGCAGGCAATCTGCCACGGCTCAGGAACCATATGGATGTACAGCTTGTGACCATAACCAGCTAATAATTGTGGCAAGTTAGTTACCAGCGCTTCGAAAACAACCTCTGATTTTGCTACCAATGGCATGATTTTAATCGGCTGGCCTTTCTTTGGGGTTGCAACGACAACGCCAACGACCTTTCTATCCTGCTCGGCGATAAAAATGAGCTTATACTTAGCGTTGACATCTCGGCTCTCACGTCGTTGGTAGCTAGTAAATAGCACATCAACCCATGTATCATCCACGCCAATAAAGTTACTGCCCACTCGTGATAGGATCAGTTGGCGCGTCGCTGCAGCGTGCTTTTTCTCGTCAAACGGGACGATTGAAATGTCTGACAAATCAGGAGTTAGGCCCTGACCCAGCGGCTTATACAGCATACATTCGTCGATGCCAGGTTTATAATGATCTTGCGCCTTGCCGGCCAGATGAAATCCTTTGCGCAACAAGAACTTGAGCGTGTCTTGGTTTCGTGCAGCTACTGTACAGTAGAGTTGCCGAGCGTGGTGTTTGCGAGCGAAATCCTCGGCGTAGCAAAGCAACTTACTGCCAACGCCAAATTTACCGCGATATTCTGGCGCAACGATGAGCGGACTAATTTTAACTGTCCCCTGCTTCTTGACAACTAGATGAATCATTCCACCGGGATGATGATTGACTTCTGCAATAAATATGTATTGCAGAAGTGAAAACTGCCCGACAGAATCGACGTTGCTATTGATATGCGCGGTAAAAATCCGCCGTGCATGAGCTTGATGATCGCCATTGTAAAACGGCTCAAGTGTTTCTGTCATCAAGCGGGAAACGAAATCAACATCACCTGTCTTGGCTTTACGGATATCCACAGTGACTGACGATTTCTTATATCGGTGCATGAGTTTATTGTCTTATACCCTATACAATAATACAAGTTATCTATCGCTATACATGCGTAATTTATGGCTATAGCTGTCAAATTGGTACAAGTACAGACCGTAACCACTACTAAGGCGCGAGACATTCCGCCTTGCGCCGTAAAAGCCGCCCATTGCTTTTGGGTGGTTTATGCTTCTGTTTTGGTGTTGGGGTGTCTTATGTTTTTGCTAGATAATCTCTCAGCATTACAAATCCATCAACCGCCTCAATCGCCGCCAAATATTCTTGCCACTCCTCATCATTCAGCTCTGCCAAGCTGCGGCCAGGAAAGCTCGAGTGTCCATAAATATATAGCAATTCCGTCCAGCCATGTAATTTATCGCCACGTGGCTCGTCAATGATAAATCCCTCTTCATCGGCTACGAAAATGTGGTCTTTCTCACCGTCAAAATAGTCAACCGCAAAAGAAAATATAGCCCTACGATCAGTTTCACCTTGCATTAATTTGATGATGCCGGGATAGCTAAAACTATCCAGTAGCAATTTAACAAACGGCCCCGGAAAACCTTTCAAAGCCGGGATGAAAAAACCGCGATCATCAACGATCAGGCGCTTGTTTGGAAAAGCTTTTTTAGCTTGCGCCAGTTTACCCTTGGCAATTGTTTGAATATCCAGCCCCCGCCCTTCGTCAAAATCGTAATCAAGTTGCTGCAGGTCAATGCCAAGCGGCTGGAGCAATTCCTGAAGGCTAGTGAACTTGCGCTAATTAGAGGTGATGAAGTAAATCGTTTTACTTTTTGTCATGAATAATCCTTTCTATATCATAACATCAAGAGCGACCAGATGTATTGATCTGGTCGTATAAAATGATGGAGTTAATACAAGCAACTTCTCTCAGATCACGAACATCCCCTTGTTGTGAAACAGCGCGCGGATGTTGGTTGCGGTTTTATTTTAGCATCTACAATAAGATGCGGGTCTAGATGTGTGATATGCTGATAGATAACACTAGGACGATTGTGTTATTTGATTTATTACGCGATATCCTGTGTATTATTCTCAACAATATCAACCCAAACTCGACTGATTTCTTCAAATAATTCATCTTTAGTGTTTTCATTAAAGACAGTATAGTCTGCTGACCATTCTGATAATTGATATTCTGTATCAAGCTGTACCTTTCCCGAAAGATTTCTGACCATTCTGACCATCGCTCCAGAGAGTTCACGTATTAAAGCCCTATCTGCCATTGTCCGTACACCGCCAATCGTGATAAGTCTGTTGCCTGCTTGTAGGGAGGTATCTACATTGTATCTTAAAATATCTCCCCAAACCGTTGGAGAAACCATAACGATGGCGCTTCTGCCGAGCCACTCCAGCAATGGACGGTGTTGATTCTTTGTCTCATGCGTTAGCTCAGCTAATTCACCAGAGCGTAGAGATTTTATATAAGCATCTGATAATTGTGGAATATTTTGGTCGGACGATACGCTCATCCCGTATTCACTTAGTTTATCTGATAATATATCCTTGTAGTCTTCTGTCCGAGAGTTCTGATCATTTGATATATCAGCAAGTAGTGATCTCCCGATTTGCATAATAGAGTCTGAAAACTCAAAGTGCTCCGATTGCATTGGCCGAGCAATTTCTGACAACATATTAGCAGCTGTTGTTTTGCCGCTACCAGCAGCACCGCCAAATCCTACAACGTATGCCTCTCTCATAAACCAAATTCAGCAGGCAGGGTTTGCAACATGAACTCTTCTGGCTTTTCGGTAAATATAATCCTTTTTCCTATTGCCTGTGCATAGCCGATTTCAATCAGTGCTGACGCACCGACGTAGCCGCCAACAGAACAAACAATCAGTGCGTCGCAGTTGTCTATCATATCTAGATGATATCGCTCTAGTTCAAGTGGAGACATTCCCTCTTCGCCCGAAAATACAACAAACTCCTCGCCTGGATTTTTTGGCTCTTCAAACCTTGGACTGAGAATTTCAACTCCACGTTTCGATAACGTCTTCTTAATTTCCAGAATGTGCGGCAGATGCTTGCGGAAACTGCCAGATAGAACAACTGAACGATACTCTTGCTTAGCGGTACCGTGAATCATGTTAGAATCCGAAGGTACTAGTTTTTCAACGCCAAACTGTTCAACGACCGCTTGTGCGATTGCCGAGCAGGCTCGTGCGCCATGCATCCATAATGGATCGTCTGGCATCAAAGCTTCGAGATCATTGATAGATATCCTTGCATACACCTCCTCATTTTTTGCTGCAAAATCGGTTGGAGTAATCATGCTTGGGTGATCTGTATCACCAAATACATCATTAGGTTTTAAATTATATCCGACTAGCTTCATATAAGTTAGCTCACCACCATTATAAATTGCCACTGGGGCAGTCCTTCTGACAGTTGGTAACTTATCTTTTATACTATCAACGACATCACGCAAACTATGCTGCGAGTGCTTTTCGTTCAAAAATGGAAAATCTTGCAATACAGTGCCAACGCCAATATCTAAGTTATATCGCTCAACGATATTTCCGCTTTCTTTGACAACTAGTTCCGTCGATCCACCTCCAATATTGATTAGCAGCAGTGGCGTGTTCGATATATACTCAGAAGACAAAGCCTGCTCTAAATAGAACCCCTCAAGTTCATGCTGAACGACGGTAAAGCATAAACCAGTTTGCTCAAAGAAGTCGTCCGCTAGACGTCGATAGGCTGGCATACTTAGTTTGCGAAAGACAGCGGTTGCAAAAACCTTGATTCTATCAGCTTCATATTTATCTTTAACTGAGTTGACATAGTCAATTAATTCTTTCTTGAGATTCTCTGATAGGCCAGCGTCGGGAGAAATTTCTTTTTTAAACGGTAGACTTTTCGTTTCTTGGAGCTTTACAGCCTTCTCTTCGACAGTATACACCTTGATAGTTGACGATCCGACATCAATGTAGATAGTTTTCATTTCCCCTCCTGGTATTAATTTTACCATGCGATCGGCTATCAAAAGCGACCACATGCTAGTCGCTAAACTTCTACAAATAAGCTTCGAAACCTATCTGCGCGTATGGTCGCATCAGCGTTTCGAGATGCCATCAGAGCATGCTTTTTTGTAGAATTCTAGTATCGTTATTGTAACAGATGAGATATAAGGGTGTAAATACAAAACTTACCTTTACATGAGGGAAAAACATATCGTTACATCTACCTGTCTTTCCGCGCCGCCACCGCAAACCACATAAAGTAATCCTCCAACGATTCGTCCCCCATACCAGCGAATAGTTCGCGAGCGCGCAGGACTTCGCGGAGTTTTGGCGATTTTTGGCGGGCAAGCTGCTCGGCGGTGGCGTCCAATAAGTCCAAGCCGCGCTGCCAGGCGCCGGTCATAGCAGCCGTATCGCCGCGGCGCCGGGCGGCAAACGCTCGCCCGACCTCCGAGCCGATGTTGCCCATTTGCTCAAATATCGTTAGGCTCTGCCACTTTTGCCGATCAAAGACGTGTTCACTCATGAACGACTCCGGCGATGATATCAATAATTTGCTGCCGCACCGCTGGGTCGAGCACATCGCGCGACGGATTGTTTTGTCGCGGACGGATGTTTATCATGCTATCAAACTCGATAAATTCATCGGTACCAAACTTATCTGGATATAGGTTGATCCCCCATAGATTTGCTTGTTGTGATCCACCTTCTAACAGATACGCCTCGCCATCAGCATGCATATCCATGTCGATCACCACAATTTTCTTAGCAACATCAACATCCGCCTTGACCATCGT
>CAUUMU010000041.1:0-6833 GCA_963546435.1 uncultured Candidatus Saccharibacteria bacterium | reverse complement strand
AGGTGGCCGTTATCAAAGTTGGCGGCGCGACCGAGACAGAAATTGACGAAAAGAAGTTCCGCGTGGATGACGCCGTAGCAGCGACCAAGGCAGCCTTGGCCGAGGGAATTGTCGCTGGTGGTGGTGTGACGCTGGTAAACTTGGCTGGCGGCCTGAAGGTAACTGGTGCAGACAGTATCGCGGCTGGCCGGCAGATTCTAAAGGACGCCCTGAAGCAGCCGTTCCTACAGATCATGCGTAACGCTGGCTTGAACGCTGATGCACTTTTGGCACAAGTCGAGGCGGGTAAGGCCGGATTTGGCGTTAATGTGATGAAGCCTGAGAACGAATTGGTAGATGTCAAAAAAGCTGGTGTCATCGACCCGGCGCGCGTCACCAAGGAAGCGGTACAGAACGCGGTGTCAATCGCCTCAACTGCAGCAACCATGGGCGCACTGGTTGTCGACGTGCCAGAGCCAGAAGCTCCAGCTGCGCCTGGTGGCATGCCGGGTATGGGGATGATGTAGGGCTCTTACTTCTACCAGCAAAATGTCCCGTACGAAGCGGGACATTTTATATTGCTCGTGTGGGTATTGAATGACTTTGAGCCTGTGCTAGATTGTTCTCGCGGCTGCAGTCTCAGCTCTGCGACAAGAAATCAATTTCCTTGATAATATCAAGCAGCGCCTGGGCTTTGCGGGTTTCGTCGGGGATGGCGATGGCAGCTTCGTGTGCTGGGGCGATTAGCGAGGTATCGTCAGTCGAGCGCAGTAGCAGGAGGTAGGTGTCGAACTTTTCCTCGGGCGAGACGTTGAGCTTGCCAACTAGTGGCCGAAGCTCGCTGAGAGCATTTTGCTTGATATCATCAAGCGACATATCGGTCGGCGTGGCATATGACCGACTAGTGCTGTCGGTGGTTGGCCGTGGTGCTGGTGCGGCTGGCCCGGATGCGGCGCTGGTCTGTGGCTTGGTCGGGCGACTGGTCGTGTCGGCGTCTTGGGCGCCGGTTTCTTCAAATCGTAGATTGTCATCATTGCCACCAGAGACACCCGCCAGCACGTTGGCTAGATCTTGATCGCTGTTGACTTGTCCGCTATCTTGAATTGTCATACCCCACCTCTTTTCACATTACGATTATGCTTGCTTTCTATGCTATACTGTAGCACAGGAAAAGGAGGAATTTCAAGATGCTTGACGATAAAAATCTTTTAGCGCAGCGTGACCCGGGCAGTACACGAACGAGCGCAGTGGCGGTGACGACGCAGACGGACTTTGCGGCCGAGGTGGAGTCACCGGCGACCCCTGGTGAGGTGGCTAATGTGGTGCTGGCGGGTATGGGCGGCTCGGCGCTGGCGGCAGATATGGTCAAGGTGCTGACAGCTGATCAGGTTACGGTGCCGCTTGAGGTAGTGAAAGGTTACCAGTTACCACATTTTGTGAATGAAAAAACACTGGTTGTTGCTATCAGCCACTCGGGCAACACCGAGGAGACGATGAACTGTTATCAGCAGGCTCGTGAGCATGGCTGTCAGTTGGCGGTGATGGCGACGGGTGGGAAATTGTTTGCGGCGGCCGAGGCGGACAACGTGCCGCGGGTGCGTGTCCCGTCGGGTGGCCAGCCGCGGATGTCAACGATTTATCATTTGCGCGGGCTGCTAAAGCTGCTCAGCCAGTTTGAAGTGATCGACGATAGCCTGTACCGCGCAGTGGCAGCCAGTGGTGTGTGGCTGAAAGATCAGCTGAGCCAGTGGGCCGAGGATGTGCCGACGGCAGATAATTATGCCAAGCAACTGGCGCTCAAGCTGGTTGGCTCGACACAGGTGTTTTATGCGGGCGAATTGACATGGCCACTGGCGTATAAGTGGAAGATTAGCTTTAACGAGTCAGCGAAAAACGTGGCATTTTGGAATCAATATCCAGAGTTCAGCCACAATGAATTCATCGGCTGGTCATCACATCCGGTCGATAAGCCGTATAAGGTCGTGGATTTTCGGAGCAGCCTTGAGCGTCCGCGAATTCGGGAGCGGATGGAGCTGACTGATCGGTTATTGTCAGGTATGCGCCCGAAGGCTGAAGTAATCGAGCTGCAGGGCGAGACACTGGTTGAGCAGCTGCTGTGGGGGCTGGCGCTGGGCGAGATTGTCAGTATCTATGCGGGCATTCTCAACGGTGTTAATCCAGAGCCAGTGGCGCTGGTGGAGCAGTTAAAAAAGGAATTGTCGTAGGCTCATTTGGACCAGAAAATGAAAAGCGGCGCCCAAGGGAGATGGGGCGTCGCTTTTACTTTAGAGCCCATCGAGGGTCATGACGGACTCGTGTGAAATTTAGTGGCGCAAGCTTTCAATCGGGTCCTTGCCAGCAGCGCGGCTGGCTGGATAGATGCCAAAGAGCATACCGATGATGAGTGCTCCGCCGATGGTTAGGGCGGCTGCTTGCCATTCGAGAACCGGGGTGAAAGGTAGGTACATACCGAGGAGGAATGACGCGCCGAGACCGATAACGTAGCCGAGAATGCCGCCAAATAGACCGATGATGGCTGATTCGATGAGGAATTGGGCAACGATAGTGCGGTTGGTGGCGCCAACGGCTTTACGGACACCGACTTCGCGCTGGCGTTCGGCAACCGAAACCAGCATGATGTTAGTGATGCCGATGCCGCCGACCAGTAGCGAGATGCCGGCGATGACCGCCATGGCTGTTGAGAGCGCGTTCACTAGGTGTGAATTTGGTGCGGTGATGGCTTGGCCGACCAAGGTGTGGTAGTCGGTATCGCCCTGATGCTGCTGGGCGAGGACTTTTTTGGCTGCATCAATTTTGGTTTGCAGTGCCGTACCGTTGTCGGCGGTGATGAGGATTTGCTGGATTTGGGCGGTGTTTTGTGTGAACTTTTTGCTGACGGCCAGCGGCAAGATGATGGAGCGATTAAAATCAACACCGAGGTAACTAGGCGCAGTTTCCGGCTCGTCGAGGACGCCGACGACTGTGAGCGTTTCGCCGCGGAGCTTGAGGACGCTGCCGAGGGATTTTTCAGTGCCGAATAGATCAATTGACAGCTGCTTACCGATCACGACACCGTTAGCTTCGTCGATGAACTGCCCCTCGCGCAACTTGAGGCTGGCGAGTTTCGCCAGTTCGCCTGAGCTACCGATAACGGTGATGCGTTCTAGTTTGGTCTTGCCGTCTGGTGTCGATAGATTGGCATGAAATGTTGCTAGCGGTGCGGCGCTATTGTCAGTCGCCTTGGTAATCTCCCGGGCGTCCTGCTCGGTCAAGGTGTTCACCATCTGGGCGGCGTGTCCGGAGCTGAGTGACAGCAATGAATCTGGCCGCGCCTCGCTACCAGATCGAATTAACGCTGTGGTGTCAGAGATCTTGGCAGACTGATCACCAAACAGGCGGCTCGTACCAGTCAGCAGTGATAGGATAATGGTGATGCTGGCGATGCCGACCATGATGCCAAAAATCGACAAGTAGGTGCGGACTTTATTTGACTTGAGCGACTCGACCGCGTTCTCGAAGTGATTATTGAGGAGCATTTTCATGACTTTTTCGTAGCTTTCCGTTCTTTTTTGGCTGGTTTCTTCGTTGATTTGGCGGCATCGGTTTTTGCGTCGTCGGCTTTATCGGATTTAGGGGTGGGTTTCTTGTCGGTTGGCGTGCTAGAACTTTTCGCAGTATCAGGGTCAGCTGATTTTTTACTCTGTTCGGTATCGGTTTTCGTGGTCTTTGCGGTTGTCTTGGCTGAGGTGGCGCCAAGCGGCCGCTTTGGTGGGAGATCGTCTGGGGACTTTATCGGGTCGGCTGGCTTATTGGTGGCAGCAGGCGGGGTCGCCTCTTCGGGTGTCTGTTTCTCAGCTGGGGCTTTTACTGGCTCAGTTTTCTCGTCTGGCTCAGCTTTTTCAGCTTTGGTAGTTGCGGTGTGTGTCGGCGTTGAACTCACTGGGGTTGCTGGTTGGTTATCACCGCCCAGCTTTTGCTTAAAGATCTTCTTGATATGATGGGTGTCGGTATCAATACGCCCATCGAGCATAGAAATCACCCGGCTGGCATAGGACAGCAGTTCTGGATTGTGCGTCACCATGATAATCGTGTTGCCTCGGCGGTGAATATCGGACAGCTCCTCCATGATGATGTGGCTGGACTTGGAATCGAGGTTGCCGGTCGGCTCGTCGGCTAGGATGATTGATGGACTGTTGACTAGTGCTCGGGCGATCGCTACACGCTGAACTTGACCGCCGGATAATTGATGTGGCAGATAATATTCGCGCTCGCCCAGATGGAAGTTGCGTAAAATCCGGCTGGCTTCTTGGAGGCGCTTGGTTTTGCTGATGCCTTTGTAGGTGAGCGGCAGGGCAACATTATCAATCACCGTCAGGCGCGGGATGAGATTGAAATGTTGAAAAATAAAGCCGATATCGCGCGAACGAATTGTGGCGTGGTGGGTCGCCGTCAGGTCCTCGACTGATTTATTGTCGAGGTAATACTCACCCTCTGACGGGTGGTCGAGCAGCCCGAGGATGTTAAGTAGGGTCGTCTTGCCGCAACCGGATGGGCCAACGATGGCGATAAACTCGCCCTTTTTGACCTCGAGATTGACATTGTCCAGCGCCACCTGCTCGGCGTCACCGAACCCAAATCGTTTCGTTACATTAGTAAGTTTAATTCGCGTTGAAGGATCGTTCATCATTGCCTTTTATTATAGACAAAAAGCCGCCTTGGTTGCAACCGCTAGCGGACTTTCTGTTATAATATGCATCATGGAAGGATGCAGGAGTGGTTGAACTGGCACGCCTGGAAAGTGTGTAGGCTCTTCACGGGGTCTCCGGGGTTCGAATCCCCGTCCTTCCGCCAGAGTCGGGATACGTACTCACCTCTAGGGTTTCTAATTAATTTACAATACTAACATCCATGCTCGAAGCTTTCTACCACCGTCATCGCCGCCTCGTCAAGTGCGCCATTGTCGCCGCAGTTGTTGTGCTCATTTATATTGGGGCAGGCTTTCTCATTACGCTGCACCCTAATTACAAAATTCATGAGCCACGCGAGGTGTTCCTCAGCCGCTTTGACATGTCAACGGTCAAGGCCGCCCGCGTCATCCACTCAGAGCATCCATTTCTATATCTAACCCGCGATCATCCATCCGGCTCGCTATTTGGTGTCATTGCTGATGACGCCATCCGGCAGCGCCTGCTGACTATCCAGCCATTTGCCAACTGCGCCCGGCCATATCGCTGTACGGATTGGAAATCGTACAAAGAAATCGGTGTGGAGCTACCGTTTGTTGGCATGCGTGACGACGTGGCCGGCTCAGCACGACCGACGTTTGATGCTGCGACCAGCAGCGATGCTAAATGTATCCTTCGCTATGCTCCCGGTGACCGACCGCTAAGCGCCACTTCTAGCAGCGAAGCCTTTTGCTTCCTGCCGCGAAGCGGAGAGTTTGTGTATGATTTTATGGATACTGCCCATATAAGACGTCGATATTAGCTAGTGATCATCCATAACTACGAACGATATCCTCGTCGATATGCCCCGAGGGGCGACCGCTAATAATTGCCTCTGTGGCTCGTTGGCGGAGGGTAATCAGTTAGCGAGCTGTTTTCATTGTAAAATTCACAAATCCTCTTGTCACGCCACATCTAGTGCTTTATCATAGTATACATACACTAAATGTGTAGAGGGTACTAAACAAAAAGCAAATAGACGAGAGGTGTCAGTCGCCACCGCAGAGAGGTCGGCGGTAGTTTTGCTGAGCATCAAGGAGGGAAATAGGTGCAACAAATTAACGTCGTCAAACGCGATGGGACGAAAGAGCCGTTTGATGCAAATAAAATCAACATGGCGTTACTGAAGGCGGCGGAGGGACTACCTGATCAAGTGTCCAAAGTCGTGCAGGTGGCTACTGAACTGCAACTGACGCTATTTGACGGCATTACGACTGAGCAGCTTGACCAGGCGGTCATCCAGACAACCTTACAGAACGTTAAAGATGATCCAGATTATGATAAGATTGCGGCACGACTGTTACTGAAGACGATTTATAAGAGTATTTTGGGCGACTATCAGTCGGTGGATGAACTCAAAAAGTTGCACGCAAAAGAATTTCCGAAATTTGTGAAGGTAGCCATCAAAGAAGGCCTGTTAGACACTCGCATGGCTGACGGTAGATTTGATTTGAAAAAGCTTGGTGAAGCGCTTGATCCTACTAAAGACGACCTTAGTAAATACCTCGGTGTCATCACCAACCGCAACCGTTACGCCCTCCGTAAGCAAAATGGTCAGCCAATGGAGACGCCACAATTTACTCACATGCGCATTGCCATGGGGCTGAGCTACAATGAAAAAGATCCGACAGCTGCAGCAATTGATTTTTACAATCACATGAGTAGCCTGGAGTATGTGCCAGGTGGTTCAACCCGCGTCAATGCTGGTGGCTCCTTCCCGCAGCTCAGCAACTGCTTTTTACTAAATGTCGACGATGATATGGAATCAATCGCCAAGAGTGTGCGTGATACGATGTTTATCGCCAAGGGTACTGGTGGTATCGGTATCGGCTTTACTAAATTGCGGGCAGCTGGTAGTCCAGTTAAAACCACTAATACTGAGTCAACTGGTCCAATTCCCTTTATGAAAATGATTGATACCGCACTGTTTGCCGTCTCTCGTAAAGGTAAAAAAGCTGGCGCAGCAGCCATCTACATGGAAAACTGGCACCTTAATTTTGATCAGTTCATCGACCTACGCTCGAACTCTGGTGACCCATACATGCGAACGCGTTTTGCCAACACTGCGGTGTTTATCTCTGACGAATTTATGAAGCGGGTGCAAAAAGACCAAGATTGGTACTTGTTTGA
>CAUUMU010000040.1:0-6975 GCA_963546435.1 uncultured Candidatus Saccharibacteria bacterium | reverse complement strand
AACTGCGAATCAGCTGGTACGCACACGCACACCGAGTTTGATATTCAATATTCTATCGGTCAGGTGATGGATAAATTCAGTAACAGCCGGGTGATTTTAAGCTGTTTCTCGTCGCAGGTGCACCGCTTGCAACTGATTTTGGAGGAAGCGCATAAGCACGGGCGTAAGGTGGCGTTTGCTGGCTTTTCAATGATTCAGAACTTGGAGGTGGCGCTGCGCTCGGGAACTATCAAGATCCCGAAAAATACCGTTATGAAAATGGAAGACATCATCAAATTGCCAGACAGCCAGATCACTGTAGTTTGTACTGGCTCGCAGGGTGAATTTAATGCCGTGCTGAGTCGTATGGCGACTGGCGCGCATAAATACATGAAAATCAAGGGCTCTGATGTGGTGGTGTTTAGCTCTAATCCGATTCCGGGCAATGAGAAAAACGTGGTGCGAACGGTTGATGGCTTAATGCGTGAGGGCTCTGATGTGATTCAGAACGGCAAGACGCACCTGACGGGGATTGGGCCGCTACACTTGTCGGGTCATGGCTATTACGATGATCACATTAAATTGATTAATGCGTTGAATCCAACGTACTACATGCCAATTCACGGTGAGTTTCACATGTTGGTGCACAATGCGCGGCTAGCAGAGAAAGAGTGTGGTATTCCTAGGAAGAATATCTTTGTGTGTGACGCTGGTGATATTATTGAAATTGATATTGAGCGGCAGGCTAAGAAAGCCGGTCGGATTCAGGTTGGTGGTGTGATGTATGATGATACGGGCGCTATCGTTTCTGAGGTGGTATTAAAAGACCGGATTCATATGTCTCAAGAGGGAATGTTTGTGGTGGTATTGACGGTGCAGCGTGGCACGGGGCGGTTACTAACCAGCCCAGACATTATTTCCCGCGGCTTCATCTATCTACGCGATTCCGAGGAATTGATGAATATGATTCGCCAGTACTTGAAGCAGAAGGCGGCGCGTAGTTTTGCTGGCAAGTATGACCTTGACGTGGTGAAGAAGGAAATTAAGGACGAAGTTACGCACATTCTGTACGATCAGACGCGCCGCACACCGATCGTTATTCCGGTAATTAACGAAGTTGGCGGTTTGAAAACGGTAAAATCGACTGCTGCTTCGAGTACCTCTACCATAAAGACACCGGTGCGCAGCAAAAAATCTGCCGCCGCTTCAGCGGAAGAGCCAAAAATGACGCTACCAACCATGCCGCGCCGCCGTTTCCCGCGCCGCCAGGTGCCAGACACCGAGGTGAATGATACCAAGGCTCGAGAGGTCGGCCGAGTGCGCGCATACTAGCTCACGCTTGCTATTTGTTGTAAAATATGCTACAATGTGAACGTTGGTAAAGTGATATAATAAAAACAGTTATGCCAAAAAAACGAAAACTTACTCGCAAGAAATCAGTTTCCACGGCTCCAAAGCATGATGTACCGAGCGGCTTTTGGGCGCAAGTCGGCGCGGTGCTGCTCGTCGTGTTGTCGCTCCTGTTAGTGGTGGCGTGGTTCGGTGTTGGTGGTCCGGTGCTGGAGTGGCTACATAAGGCGACTCTGAGTATGCTTGGTTACGCGATGTATGGGCTGCCGATTTTGCTAATATATATTGCTGTGGAGATTTTCCGCGCGGAGAATAATCGGTTGCCGCTGGCGATGAAATTAGCAGCCATCCTCGAAGTAGTGTGGCTGTCAGGGCTGTTTGGGCTAGTAAAAACACCAGCTCGGCCGGAGGCTGGTGGGTTCATCGGCGATACGGCTAATCGAGCGATGAGTGCCATGGTCGACCCGGGCATCGCTGCTTTGATATATGTGGTGCTCATCGTTATCACGGCGTTATTTATTACCCAGACGTCGCCGTTTACGGTGATCAAGAAAGTAGCCGAGGCGTTCAAGCGTGATCATTCCGAGGATGATAACAATGCGGCAGTCATGAAGAAGGCGGCTCGCGAGGATGCGGCCAGCGCCAAATCATCGAGCGACATCAAGCTCAATGCCGGCGTCCCAACCGTCGATCCAGTCACGCCAAAAGACAGAAGGACGTCACCGTTGAGCAGCCTGCGCGGTAGCGTGGCGCGGGATAAGGCAGCTGAGGAGCAAGCAGCACTAGTGGCGGCACACGACCCGAACTGGCAGGCACCGAGCCTTGATCTGCTGGAGAAGAAGCAAAGTCCGGCCGACGCTGGTGATATTCGGCAAAACGCGCAGATTATTCACGATACCTTGGCGGAATTTAACATTGATGTGGAGATGGAAGACGCAAATATTGGGCCAAAGGTGACGCAGTATACCTTGCGGCCGCCGAGCGGTGTGAAATTGACACGCATCACGGCGCTGGAGACGAATATTGCTTTGAATTTGGCGGCGCAGAGCTTGCGGATTGAAGCGCCAATTCCTGGACAGAGAGCCGTTGGTATTGAGGTGCCGAACCGCCGGGCTGCCGATGTGCGGCTATACGGCGTTCTGGATTCAAAGCAGTGGAAGAATGCGCGCGAACCGTTGAGTTTCGCTATCGGTAAAGATATTTCTGGTGAAGCAGTGGTCGGTGAGCTCAACAAAATGCCACACATGTTGATCGCTGGTCAGACCGGTTCTGGTAAGTCGGTGATGATTAACACCTTATTGACTAGTTTGCTATACCGCAACAGCCCAAGTGATATGAAATTGATTTTGGTTGACCCAAAGCAGGTGGAAATGGCACCGTACGAAGATATCCCACATCTGTTAACGCCAGTGATTACTGAGCCAGAAAAGACTATTTCGGCCTTGAAATGGGCGGTCAATGAGATGGAGCGGCGCTATAAATTACTGGCGGCGGAGAAGATCCGCGATATCAAGGGGTATAATCAGCGCCTCGCCACGCGAGCTAAAAAAATCCCGGTAGCGGACGCCGATGGCAACATTCAACAGCACGAAGACGGGGCGATGCCGTACATCGTTATCGTAATTGACGAGCTAGCCGATTTGATGATGGTGGCGGCACGCGATGTCGAGGCGCTGATCGTTCGCTTGGCGCAGAAAGCGCGGGCGGTGGGTATCCACCTGGTCTTGGCAACGCAGCGGCCAAGTGTTGACGTGATCACTGGTTTGATCAAGGCGAACGTGCCGGCGCGTATCGGCTTTACCGTGGCGTCGCAGGTTGACTCGCGGACCATTCTTGATCAAATTGGGGCTGAGAAGCTGCTTGGTCAGGGTGATATGCTGCTGTATACGCCGAGTATGAGCAAGCCAAAACGTATCCAGGGCGCGTGGGTGACTGATGACGAGGTCAATAAAATTACTGACCATTTGCGGATGCAGTCGGCACCGCAGTACAATGATGAGGTGGTGGCGCAGCCAGTACAATTAAATGGCAAGGGCGGCCTGGTAGTTGACTTTAGCGGTGGTGGTGAAGACGAAGCATTTATGGACGCGGTGCGAGTGGTGATTGAGGGCGGCAAGGCCTCTACCAGCTATCTGCAGCGGCGGCTACGGATTGGCTACGGCAAGGCAGCGCGACTGATTGAAGAGATGGAAGAGCGTGGCATTGTCGGCCCAGCCAACGGCTCAAAAGCTCGTGATGTTTTGGTCTCAAGTGTCGATGAGCTAGGGCAATAGCTAGCTTGACATAATTATTTTATAGGTTATAATACGCTAAGTGAGAAGTTGATTTGTATGTGGAAGGATGGCTACATGGCGCACATAAGTTGTAGAAATAATGGAGAATTATCTCCTGATAGTAAAGGCGACAAGTTAAGGAAGCTTCTTGTGCTGGGGGTTGCTGCAGTCACGTTAGCCGTATCGGGTATACTTGGGTATAGTCTTGGCCGGTCACACGATGTTCCGCCCGCACCATCAGTAGAAAATACCGATGGTGGAACATCCAAAGAGTCCAATGATAGTTCGAGAGTGGAAGAAATTACACTTACGCTACCAGACACCGAAGGCTGTCGAGAGGCAGAGGTCTTTTTAAAGGATCCCAATATAGTCCAGTCTGCGCGCGATGTTGCTGGACGAGTGCTTACTGCTGCAGGGAAGTCGGTTGATAGTAATGCCGCTCGACTCGTTCGCCAAGATTATTATGATGATCACAATAGGCCTAAACAGCAGTCAATAACAATTACAGATGATAAGGGACACGTGGTATCGGTTGATGTTGCTCAAGGCGACAAAAGGTTTGGTGGAAGTGAGATCGCAGTAGAAGTTACCACTGATATAATTGAGGTCGGCGCAAAGAGTAGACAGACGGATCGGATAACGTGGCGGTTGGATTTTTTGTCTCCAGAACCTATGGCACATCAGCATATCGAATCTCCAGAAGCACTACTGCCGGCTCTAGAAGGCGTGTTACCGACGAAAGTGGAATGGTCGCACAGACAGACTGCTGATGGTTGGTCGGAGACTAAGGAAATTACAATCGTTTCACCAAAGTCTGTCTCGCCATCGAGACCAGATTATGAAAGCGTAGCGGCGGTACCGGCTAAGGGAGAGATCAATGGTCGGGCCGTGGAGAGTGCTAAGGTATATGATGCGGCAAAAAGCCTATTTGATCGGCTCGCGACCGATGGTGATATATCCGATATCTTGCCCTCTCAGTAAACTAACGTGCCGCCAGATATTCACCGAGTAATGTTATTTTGTGGCCAGTTGAGGTGATTTTATTGATGGCGCGGTGTAATGACGGGCCGGCAGCGTCAACGGTCATAAAGAATTTATAGTTCCAGGGCTGGCCGACGATGGGCTGGGATTGTAGGCTGGTGAGGTTAATGGACTGATCGGCGAATGTGCGGAGTATTTCAAGGAGGCTGCCTGGCTGATGGGCGGTGGTGACCACAAGCATTGCTCGATCAGCGTCGGTCGCCGTGGTTATCTGGTCAAGGACCAGGAAACGCGTGATGTTGTCCTGAGCATCTTGGATGTGGTGTTTGAGAATTGGCATATTGTATAGTTGGGCAGCGGTTTCGCTAGCAATGGCCGCTAGGTGTGGTGAACCCTGTTGCTTGATGAATTCGACAGCGCCGGCGGTATCAAAATATTCAATTTGTGCGGCTTGCGGTAGGCGTTCTTGGAGAAAACGCTGACATTGTGACAAGGCGACAGGATGTGAGTAGACAGTAGTAATGTCCTCAAGTTGTGTGCCTGGATTGGTGATGAGGGTTTGTTGAATGGTAAGCGTCACTTCACCGACGACGGGAGCGCTACAAGATTCGATGTGACGGTAGGTTTCGTTAATGGTGCCGTAAATGGTATTTTCTACTGCCACGACAATGGCATCAGCCTGGCCGCGAGCATAGGTTTGAAAGACATCGCCAAAGGTCACGCATGGAACAATGGTAGTCTCGGGTCCGTACCATTGTTTTGCTGCTTGTTCGTGAAATGATCCGGCTTGTCCTTGAATGGCGATACGCATGAACTCTATTGTAGCATGGTCTGGCGGGGTGTATCACTGGACTTTTGCATCAGATTACCGTATAATACGAGAGAATAATAACCTAAGGTTATGTGCGATAACATAACCATCCGTAATGGATTCCAAAGGAGGAAACATGAACGAATACGAACTGACCGTTCTTATTCATCCAGATTTGGAAGCAAATTTGGACGCGGCGCTGGACAAGGTTCGAGCGTTGATCAAAGACAATGGTGGTGAAATCACCAAAGAAGACAACTGGGGCAAGAAAAAACTAGCCTATACAATTCGCCGTGAAGACTTTGCGGTGTATGTTTACTTTGAGGTGAAGTTGCCAAGCAGTGCACCGCTCAAGATATCAAATGTTCTGAATATCACCGACGAGGTACTTCGTTATTTGTTGGTTAAGACCGACGAGAAGACACGCCAGGCGCTTGCTGAGCAGAAAGAGCGCGAAGCTAAGGTCGCTACCGAGGCGGCTGATAAAGAAGCCTAATATTCGACGCGATACATAATAAAAAAGGAGGGTCATCATGGCACGAAGTATCAACCAAGTTATTTTACTGGGACGGTTAACGCGCGATCCAGAGCAGCGGACAACGCCATCAGGTCGGACAGTTGTTAGCTTTAGTATCGCGGTTGATCGTGCCGGACAGGATGATCAAGCTGATTTTTTCGACGTTACCGCGTGGGAAAAATTGGGCGAACTGGTGATGCAGTACCTGTCAAAGGGCCGCCGCGTGTTGGTGCAGGGTCGGTTGCGACAGGACAGCTGGGATGATAAAGAAACCGGCAAGCGCCGCTCGCGTATTGAAGTGACGGCGACCGACGTAACATTTCTTGATGCTCCGGGCGGCGATAGCGCGAATACAACTGCACCACGTAATACTAATACCAAGCAGGCTGAGACCGTAGCGGATATTGATGATAAACCGATCGATCTTAGCGAGATACCATTCTAAAGGAGAACAAAATGGCAAAACGATTAAAGAAAGATACCCCAACGGTTTTTGACTATAAGGATGTCAAAACATTAATGCGCTATGTTAATGCGTATGGTCAAATTGAGCCGATAGCGAAGACGGGTCTCAGTGTCAAGCAGCAGCGTAGCTTGGCAGTGGCGATCAAGCGTGCTCGGCACTTAGCACTGCTGCCGTTTGTGTCGCAAGGGCAATAAGTATACGTTGAGAGAACTCTCTAATCCCAAACGTATTTATAGATAGGAGAGAAAGTCGAGTGGTCTGTGCAGGGTAAGGTGCGGGCCACTGTTGTTTGTGGGCTGCTGTACAGCGCGTTTTTATTTTTGATGCAGGATAGTATTATAATGCCAAGCCCACTGTGGGATGTTTGAGTAAAAAATATGTTCAGTCAGCGAGAAATACTCTGCCGTTCGAAAGAATGTTAGAATTAGGTACGGTAGCTTAATAGTTATAGGAAAGGAAAGACAATATGTATCAGCCGACAGATCTTAAAAAAGGTACGGTTTGTCAGATTGACGGTAAGCCATACCGCGTCATTGAATATGGACAGAAGGTTATGGGGCGTGGAGGTTCTATTGTGAACGTTAAATTGAAAAACTTA
>CAUUMU010000039.1:0-7323 GCA_963546435.1 uncultured Candidatus Saccharibacteria bacterium | reverse complement strand
CTGCATCGCCTTGGTGATTTGCTTGGTCGAGTCCACCGAGCGAATGCGATTTTTCAGCGCACGAGTACTCGGCATGAATTACTCCTCAAAGCCTTTCGCCGCTGCCTGCGTTGCCTCGTCAATGACCTGGAGTTGCTCGTCAGTTGGCTTGGCACCCTTGTTCAGTTCGCGCATGGTGTCTTTGGCGTTGTTCCAAAGTTGCGTCAATAGACCAGCCTGCGCTTCCTTGATCTTAGCGACCGGCACGCTGTCAAAGGCGCCGCTGGTTACCGCATGGATGCTGACAAATTGCTCCCAGACGCTCATCGGTTGGTACTGCGGCTGCTTCAAAAGTTCAGTCAAACGTTGACCGCGGTCAATTTGCGCCTTGGTCGCATCATCCAGATCCGAGCCAAATTGCGCAAATGACGCCAATTCACGGAACTGTGAAAGGCCGAGCTTCAGGTTACCACCAACTGATTTAACCGCCTTAGTCTGAGCAGCGCCACCAACACGGGAGACTGACAGACCAGCAGAAATGGCTGGGCGAATACCCTGATAGAACAGATCGGTTTCCAGGAAAATCTGACCGTCGGTGATGGAAATCACGTTGGTTGGAATGTAGGCCGAGATGTCACCAGCCTGCGTCTCGATGATCGGCAGGGCAGTCAGTGAGCCAGCACCCAATTCATCTGACAACTTAGCTGAACGTTCCAGTAGGCGAGAGTGCAGATAGAACACGTCACCCGGATACGCCTCACGTCCCGGTGGACGACGGAGCAGCAGCGACATCTGACGGTAGGCCACCGCGTGCTTGGTCAAATCGTCATAAATCATCAGCGCATGGCCGCCGTTGTCGCGGAAATACTCACCCATGGCCGTACCAGCATATGGCGCCAGGTACAACAGGGAAGCTGCGTCCGACGGGCTGGTCGCCACCACGATGGTTTGTTCCATCACGCCTTCTTCTTTCAGGCGGTCAACCAACCTGGCAATCTTTGATAATTTCTGTCCAACCGCCACGTAGACGTTGACCACGCCGGTCTTTTGTCGCGCCTGGTTGATCATGGTGTCGATAGCGATCGCCGTCTTTCCGGTCTGGCGGTCACCGATGATCAGCTCGCGCTGCCCGCGACCGATTGGGAACATGGCATCAATTGACATGATGCCGGTCATCAGCGGCTCGTGCACCGACTTACGGCCCATCACGCCGATGGCTGGGCGTTCAATCAACCCGCGCTGCTTCGTCTTGATAGCTGGTCCGCCATCAAGCGGCCGACCTAGCGGGTCAACCACCCGGCCGAGCAGCTCCTCGCCAACTGGCACATCCAGCACCGCACCCTTGCGGCGAACGCTAGCGCCAGCCTTGACTTTTTCTTCGCCGCCAAGGATCACCGCACCAATTTCATCTTCCATCAAGTTCAGAGCAAATGCTTCCACCACGCCGCCATCAGTTTCAATTTCTAACACTTCGCTGTAGCCAGCTTTACTGAGGCCGTGCACCCAGGCCACGCCATCGCCGACGCGGATAACCACACCAGCGTCCTCTAATCCTTCCGTCGCCTCCAGCTGCGCGATTTTTTCCCGCAGGCTTTTGGCTAGTTCTGTCACATCAATCTTGCTCATTTTTCCTCCTAGATTTTCTTCGCCCGCAAGTCGTTTAATTTCTTGGCAATTGTCGCGTCCATCACTTGAGTCGGCGTGGTAATCTTCACCCCACCGATCAACTCGGAACGGATGATTTCGCGCAGGCGCACCTGAGCGATGCGGTCGCTCGGGGCTTCCGTATCAGGAAGTTCGACATGCTGAGCAGCGCGGTCGCTACCATCTGTTTCGGGTACGCGGGCTTCGCTCCGGGCGTCCTTTCTAGACGCTCGGGCTGCAGAGCGACCCTCCACAGATGTCAGCGACTCCATACCCGAGTGAGATGATAGTAGCCGTTTAATTGCATCCTTTGTCACCTCGTCCAGCGGCGTTGCGCTCTCCACTGTCGCCACAACCGTCCCACGCTCAGCCAATTCCGCCTCGATATCCTGCACCAATAGATCAACCTCTCGCTCGCGCCGCTCGGCTATGATCAGCGCCGCTAATTCATCAATCACTGCTGCGTCACCCGCCAGCAGCCGCTCGGCCGCATGCTGCGCCAACTTTCGCCGAAGCGTCCGCGCCATGATCAGGCAACCTCCTTGACCGCAGTCGCGATCAGCGTGGCGTCTGTCTTAGCATCAACCTTTTCGTTCAAAACCTTGCCAGTTGCCTCAGCCACCAACTCCAGCGTTTCATTGTGCAATGCTTTCTTGGCCTGCTCAACTTCCTTGGCGATTTCCGCCTGCGCCGCACTGACGATAGTCTCGGACTTGGCAGTCGCCTTAGCGGCGGCCTGCTCGACGACCGAGGCCGCCTCCTCACGCGCTGCCACCACGATATCACTGGCCTCCGCCCGAGCTTTTCGCATCAACTCATTGGTCATTTTTTCAGCCTTATCAGCGTTGTCGCGCGCCGACTGCGCTGCCTTTTCAGCTGTGCGCATGTCTTTTTCGCGCTTGTCGAGCATCGCTGCCAGCGGTGGATACACCCACTTGCGGAGAATCACCAGCAAGATCAAGAACGCCACCGTCTGCAAGATCAGCAGCTTCCAATCAATACCCAGCGAACTGAACAGGTCAGCCTTTTCGGCCGCGTACGCTTCGGTACTCGCAAATTGTGTCAAAATTCTCTCCACAATTTACCCCTCAAATTACATAACTTTGCCGACGATAGCCGCCACGAAACCGATAATCGCCAGGGCGTCGATGAACGAAATACCGAGGATCATCATGGTGCGTAAATCGTTAATTTTCTCTGGATTGCGGCCAGCCGCGTTCATCGCTGCCGCGCCGACGATACCAGCGCCAATTGCTGCCAGCGCAGCCGGGATGGCGTAGGTGAGTGCAAATGCTAATTCTTTCATATAATTTCTCCTTTATTTAATACTTTACTTTTCTAATCATTCGCCGCCGCGAGTTTCGTCGTATCAGCAGGTGAATGAGCATGATCAGTCGGCTCGTGCGTGTCGTGGTGAGCCAGCCCTAGTGAAATAAATACCGTTGACAGCATAAAGAAAATGTACGCCTGAATACCGCCGATGAACAGCTCAAATAGATAGAATGGCTGCAGCGCCGCCGGCGAGATATACTGCGTCAAAAAGGCGATCATGATCAGCAGCACTTCGCCGGCCAACACATTACCAAACAGACGGAAGCTCAGCCCCAGCAGGCGCGAAAACTCCGCCACCAATTCCAGAATGCCGACGAACGCCATGATCGGATCGCGCAGCGGATTAACAAAGTAGCGGCCCATATTACCCTTAAAACCAAGGTATTTGAAGGCATAAATTTGGGCAGCGACAATTGTCACAATAGCGAGGCCAAACGTCATATTCAGATCAGCCACACCGCCACGAAATAGCGGCGTACCATGACTACCCACAGTAATCGGCCCGACGATCGGTAGCAGCCCCAACCAATACTGCGCCACCACGAAAAAGAATATGGTGATGCACAGCGGCGCCACTCGACGCGCCCATGTCTGGTCAGAGATGACTTGGCAAACCGTATTGTACAGCCCATCAAATGTCCAGTGTACCAGCCGCGTCGCAAAATTATGCTTTTTCTTGCCCAGCACTGCCGCCCGCGTCCGAAACATCAGCCACACCAAAACGATCAGTCCCAGCGCGCCAAGCATGTGCGAGTTAGTGATCGACACACCTAAAACATTCACTACCTCATCAGCCTTGACTGAAATGTGCGGACCGGCACTGGCAAATCGTTGCATCATATGTTTTTACACTCCTTTTTTCGTTTCACACGCCCCAGCTGCTTATTTACCAGCAAGTACGCGCCCAAAAAGCCAAGCACCACACCAGCAAACATCAGCCACGGCTTCAAGCCAAACACGCTATCCAGCCACACACCCAACAGCGTACAGCCAATGCTCGGCACAAACATCCGCCACGTTGTGTCGCTGATCGTCCCGAGAATAACCCGAGCCGCCGCCACTTCCGTCGCTGTCGTCACGCCATTCTCAATATCTGGTCTCTCAGCCATTACTCTGTCACTATAGCAACATGCTATACTCTTGACAAGATGCCACGGCGAAATTACCCGAAAAATCAACCAAAATCAGCCCGAACGTTCGTCAAGCCAACGCTGACAACTGCCGATCACGACGCTTGCCGGCGCAAGCGTCGCTTCGCCACCGAGCAGATCGCCAGGCGAGCTGCCGATACGCAGGAGCTAGTGTCACCAGAGCTGGAGTTAGACGTGTATTATTGCCGAGGGTGTGACGGCTGGCACCTAACGAGTCGAGCGTCCCGAGACTAGGGTAGCATTGCCGAGGCACCGATGCTTATGCTACAATAGAGAAAAGCCATAAGGAGGGAAGTTATGAGCGAAGATAACACGGCCAATCACCAAGACGCTAAAGTCACCGTCTATAGCACCAGCTGGTGCGCATTCTGCCACACCGAGATGGAGTGGCTGAAAAAACTCGGCATTGATTTTGTCGCCAAGGACATCGAGGCTGATCCAAGCGCCAAGGAAGAATTGCTCAGCAAGAATGGCGGCAATTTCCAAGGCGTGCCGGTAACCGATATCTGCGGCGAGGTCATCCTCGGCTTTGACCGGCCGAAACTACAGGATGCGCTGAAGAAGAATGGTTTGATGAGCGAGTAACTATTACTAATTTACGTATCAAAACCTGCTGCTTAGGGACTTACTGACGGCGGGTTTTTCATTAGCGCACTCCTTATGCTGCGCCGATTTGCACCACCTCACCACCAATTTCTTGGCGGAAATAATTATCGTGACTGACGTACAGGATGGCACCAGCATATTTCGCCAGCGCCGTTTCTAATTCCTCAATGCTCGGCAAATCAAGGTGGTTGGTCGGCTCATCTAAAATCAGCAGCTGCGGGTCATTTGCCAGCATAGCGATGATCTGAAAGCGCGCCTTTTGCCCACCCGACAGGCGCTCAAGTGGCATCATCCGATCCGCTTCAGTGAACAGATAATCGGCTAGCAATTGGCGAATTTTGGTCTCAGAAATCGGTAAGTCACGGCCAAGATACAACTTCTCAATCGCCACTTCCAGCGGATCCACCAAATACCGCTCATCAATTTCTTGCTCATACACGCCGACCCGCACCTGCGAGTCGAGGAAGAGGTTACCAGAGTAGAGGATAGGGGTGACGGCTGCGCCACGCTCCTGTGCTGGAGTACTCTTTTCGCTTGTATCTCCACTGGAGATACTACGCGAGCGTTCGGCTGGAGCACTCGCTATTCGCGAATGCTCCACAGCCTCCAGCGCAGGAGGTGCCGCAGTCAATGCATTGGGTGCGAGCGGCATCTCAGATTTCTTCTGAATACATTCGAGCTGGCTCGTCAAACTCTTTTTCTGAAGGCTTTGCCTTTCCGGCGAGTGTGCGCCAAGAGCGCCAGCTGAATCAGTTAGCGGCGCGCCGGCCTGAGGAAAAAGATGTTTGCGAGACGGGCGAGCCACATCACCGCTTGCCAACAACATCCGAATCAGTGTCGTCTTACCAGCGCCATTACGGCCGCGCAGCTCCACCGCCTCACCCTCACGCAGATCAATATCCACCCCCTCAAACAATATCCGCTCGCCAACACCAACCGCCGCGTCCTCAACCCGCACCAGCACGTGCTGGCTGCGGCTAGCCGTGTCCTTCATCGATAGCCGAATATTACGCGCCTTGAACTTGCCGTAGCGCTCAGCCGACTTATAATCAAGCTGCCCAGCCGACTCCTTGTCAATCCAAAACGTCGGCTTGTCCATCTCTGATAATTCCGCCAGCTCGGCCCGCGCCTCATTCTCCAGCCGCTTGAACTTTTGGATAGTGCCGGGGTTTCGCGACTTTTCCTTTAGCCGCTGATAATCCAGCACCTTTTGTTTGAGGTTGGTTATCCGCTTCTCGACCTGCTCAAAATCATTCATGCCCGCCGCTGTCGCCTGAGCATTCTGCTTGAGATAGGCATCATAATTACCGCGGTAACTGACCGACCCGCCATCTTTAAGTTCAACGATTCGATCCACCCGACCCAGCACATCGCGGTCGTGCGTGATGATTAGCATGGCCTGGCGCGGCTGCGAGCTCATCCAGTCGATGAACTGCTGCTTGGCCACATAATCCATGTGGTTGGTCGGCTCATCAATCAGCGCCAAATGCGCCTCCGCATGCATAATCTTCACAATCTCCACCAGCCGCTTCTGACCGCCCGACAGGGAACCAAGCGGCCGCTCGCCGCACCCGCTCAGCTGAAAATTATCAAGCTCCCTCTCAATCTTCTCCTCAATCTGATAAAAGCCTTTCTGGTCAAATCGCTCCAGCGCCTGCGTATACTCCTCAATCTTACGCATATTATCGCCCATGGTTTCAGGATATTCATCAATAATTTTCTTTAAGCTCGCATATTCTGGCAGCCCCGCCAAGATGTAGCTCAGCACCGTCTGATCGCCCAAGCCGTGGTGTTCCTGCGCCGTCGACGCCACGGTGATGCCGCGGCGAAAAATCACCTCGCCGGTGTAGTCGGTGTCCGTGCCCGCCAAGATGCCAAACAACGTCGACTTGCCGACGCCATTGCGGCCGACCACGCCGACCTTCTCGCCGTCGTCCACGCTAAACTTGACGTCGCACATCAACGTCTTGTCGCCAAAACTCTTCTCGGTGATGTGGATGTCGGCTATCATTAGGCTATTGTACCACACGCCACGCCATAAAGGTATTGAAATATATGATTTTTTGTGGTATAATAAAAGTTATGGAAAATGATTCTCACGATACTCAAAAAGATGTTCAAGGTGCTAAAGTTATCGACTTTACTCACCATTACAACCGGCGTGTTGCTGAGAGAATGACTAGACAGATAGGAAGCGCAGCTCTCGGAAGACCTAGTTACGACATTAAGAGACCCTTCTCAGGACGGCTAGCTCCAGTCTATGATATCTCGAGTCGCTTTCCAAGAACCACAGCTCCAGAAGCTGCCGCTGAAGAAGACATCACTACTGGGGAGCAAGCTACCGAAAGGGAAGTCATTGCAGAAATGATGGAAGATATCACAACAAACTTTGAGGCTTTGCCAGAATATAACGGCGACCTAGGAGAGTTTCTAGACACTATCAATGATCAGTTAGAGGATTGCTACGAAGAGCTTAGCCCTGACCAAAAGAAAAAGTTAGCCATCACGCTCACCAGTGTCTTGAGTGATGAATGCCACAAAAACATCTCTCGAGCAGTAGTCCACCATCCAAACCTTGTAAAGATCCTGGGCGTTGCCCTTTATATGCAAT
>CAUUMU010000038.1:0-7610 GCA_963546435.1 uncultured Candidatus Saccharibacteria bacterium | reverse complement strand
AGCAGCGCCACCGCAATTGTCACCATCACCGGCAGCGTCATCATACCAATAAAACTATTAGGAAAGCCAAGCGGCGCCGCCGACCAATGGTTCGCCACTGCCGAACAACTCATCGCCGCGTTCAAGTCGCAGTTCAACACGGCATGCGAATTTTTAGCGAGCGTCAGCGATTCAATCGATAATACAAACGAAGCCAACAAGCCCAAGCCGCTACCAACCAGCATCAATAGTGCTGCCAATTGCCGGCGCTTTGGTTCTTTATCCAGCAGCCGCTTACGCAACTTTTCAAACATAAAAACTTACCTCGCTAATCGTCGGCAGCGGCAGCCCGCGCCACATATTCTGCATCTGGCTATCAGCGCTCAGCGCGATAATCGTTGGGTATTCAACGATATCGTACGTCCGGCAAAAATCGCTACCCTCGGCCGAATCTGGGTCAAGCTCCTCAATCGTATGTCCCGTCTGCCGACTAAAGTCATGGAGAAAACTGATAACCTGGCGCGCGTAATCACTTTCTGCCCGATATACGACAACGACTCGCATTATTCTTGTCCTTTCTGGCGACGCTGTTCCAATATCTTGACGAAATCATCCAGCGTCTCAAACTTCTGAAACACGCTGGCAAAACGTACGTACGCCACTTCGTTACGCTTCGCTAATTCGTCCAGTACAAACTCACCTATTTGCCGCGACGGCACTTCTGAGGCACCCAGTGCATATAATTTATCCTCGACCGCTGTGATAATTGACTCGACTTCTTCGTCGGATTTGAGGAATTTGCCGACCGACTGGCGCACCGCATGCGCGAGCTTGACTCGATCAAATAGTTCACGACTACCATTTTTCTTGATCACAATGAGGTTTGGCTTTTCCACGCGTTCATACGTAGTGAAGCGCCGTCCATCCGGCGTCTCGCGGCGGCGGCGAATCGCCACGCCATCAGAAACCTCTCGCGACTCGATCACGCGGCTATCACCAATGTTAAATCCGCTCATTTATTCCTCCTTGTTCTTTTTGCGGCGGCGAAGGAAGGCTGGCGTATCATCTTCGTCCGCCTCATCCTCAGCTGGCTGATCCCAGATGTTATTTTCCTGCTCAGCCGTAAAGTCCGTCGCTCCGCTCTGCTCACTGAGCTCCAGATCAATCCCTTCAACCACCTCATCATCAACTTCAGTCTCTGATTCATGCGATGCTTCACTCGTCAAACTCACCTCGTGATCATGATACGTCTCGCTATCAAACCCAGTAGCGATAACCGTGATGATTACCTCGTCTTCGAGCTCTGGCTTGAGCGTCGCTCCAAAGATAATATTGGCATCAGGGCTGACCGCGCTGGTAATTACCTCAGCCGCCTCCTGAATCTCCGCCATGCTCATGTCATAACCGCCGGTCACGTTAAACAGCACACCCTTCGCGCCATCAATCGACACCTCGATCAGCGGACTCTCAATCGCTTGCTGAGCGGCCTGCACCGCCCGATTCTCGCCATCAGCCCGACCGATCCCCATCAGCGCCGAACCAGCCCGACTCATCACCGCCTTGACGTCAGCAAAGTCAAGATTGATCAAACCATGCTCGGTAATCAGCTCTGATATCCCCTGCACGCCTTGGCGCAGCACGTCATCAGCAATCTTGAACGTCTCGAGCAGCGGCGTCCGTCGATCAATCGTCTGCAGTAGTCGATCATTCGGAATGGTGATCAAAGTATCAACCTGTCGGCCCAAGTGGGTAATTGCCCAGTCCGCATTCACTCGACGCTTTTCGCCTTCAAAACTAAACGGCCGCGTCGCCACGCCAACCACCAGGATGTCCATCTCGCGAGCGATCTCCGCCACGATATGCCCAGCGCCCGATCCAGTTCCGCCACCAGCACCAATTGTCACAAACACCATGTCCGCACCCTCGAGCGCCTGGCGAATCTCCTCGCGCGACTCATTAGCCGCCGCCTCACCAACCATCGGATCAGCACCGGCACCCAGCCCATTGGTCGTAGTGTGCCCGAGATGAATCTTGACATCTGCCTTGGAATTGTGCAGCGCCTGAGCATCAGTGTTCATGGCGATAAACTGCACGCCAGCCAGCCCCGCATCTTTCATCCGATTGATGGCCGAACCACCAGCTCCACCGACACCGACAACCTTGATACTGGCAAACGTTTGAACTTCACTTGGTGTAATCTGCGGCATTTTCCTCTCCCTATCTTTCTCTTATCAAGTATACCATCTTTGTCTACTAGCTCCTACTTAAACCTCGCTAGCAATCGACTAATCATTCCGCCGGCCTTTTTTGTTACCGAACCTACCTTGCTCTGCGCGTGCTCAGCCCGCTCGGCCCCTGCCCCGTCAATGAGCATCAGACCAATTGCCGCTGCAAACTCCGGCCCATTCGCCTCGTCGCTTACGCCCGCATACCCTGCCGGCACGCCTAGTTTAGCCGCCACGCCGAGGCTATTTTTGGCAAATTCGACCAGATCCTTAACCTTGGCGCCACCACCAACCAGCACCACGCCGCTCGGCAGCCGCCCAATGCCGCCGGCCCGCTTCAACTCTTTGGCAACCAGCTCGAAAATCTCCTCATAGCGCGCCTCAACAATCTCGTCAATCTCGCTTTGTTCAAACGTATACACCTGTTTGTCGTATTTGGTATCAACGCGACCAGCTTTACCGCCGCCCAGCCGGGCGTGCGCCAATTTGACCGCCTCAGCGATCTCCGGGTCGGTCTTCAGCCCAATCGCCACATCATTTGTCACGTTCTGCGCCCCCATCGGGATCACCGCCACATGCTGCAAATCGCCCTCTTCAAATACCGCCACACCCGTTGTACTACCACCAATGTCGATAACTGCCACGCCGTTCTCAATCTGCGACTCACTGAGCACCGCTCGCGCCGCTGCCAACACGCTCGGTGTCAGGCTCGAGGCAGTGACATTCGCCATCTCAGCCGACCGGCGTAAATTCGCCACATACGGCGTCAAGCCCGAGACCACATTTGCTCGCAGCTCCAGACGCGTGCCACTCATCCCCACCGGATCCTTGATGTTGTCCTGTCCATCCAACCGATAGGCATGCGGCACAATCTCCAAAATCTCTCGATTCGCCGGCACCTTCCCAGTGGTTGCTACCTCTTCAATCCGCAGCACATCCTCGTCTGTCACTTCGCCGCCGCTCATTCCCACCGCGATCATACCATCAGCTTTGGTGCTCAAAATATGTGACCCATTAACGCTCAGCGCCGCAGCATTAATATGATGACCGCTCATGCGTTCGGCCGCCTCGAGCGCCTTGTCAATCGCTGCCGCCGGCCCCGTCAAGTTCGATACCGCGCCTTTACGCATGCCGCTATTCTCACTAACGCCAACACCAACGATGTTCGGCAGCCCCGACTCCCCGATATGCCCAACCACGCAGCGCACGGTCTTCGTACCAACATCAATTCCTACCACATATCGAGATTGTTCTTGCATATGCTTAGTATACCAGATAGCCTAGAGTGTCGTCAAAATCTCCGCACCCGTCTCAGTAATCAATACGGTGTGTTCAAAGTGTGCTCCCAAACTACCGTCTTTCATACTGATCGTCCAGCCGTCATCCTCGGTAACAATTTTCTCACCGCCAAGGCTAGCCATCGGCTCAATAGCAATCGTGTCGCCCGCGTGCAACACCGGCCCGGTACCGCGCCGGCCATAATTTGGAATCTCTGGACTCATGTGCATTTCCAGTCCCACGCCGTGACCAACCAGCTCGCGAATGATACCCAATTTAGCCTTCTTCAACACCGCTTCTACGCCCGCCGAAATATCGCCAACGC
This sequence comes from uncultured Candidatus Saccharibacteria bacterium, assembly GCA_963546435.1. Taxonomy (GTDB): domain Bacteria; phylum Patescibacteriota; class Saccharimonadia; order Saccharimonadales; family Saccharimonadaceae; genus Nanosynbacter. The sequence goes on along the minus strand of CAUUMU010000038.1, from coordinate 3,803 downwards.
GCGTTCCCTCGCCAGAAATCGCATCAATTCCCGCATACAAACTCTGCTCCGTCGCGTGCAGTAAATGTTTTTTAGCGCCGCGCGGCTCTTCGTCAACCACCATGGTAAAGGCGCTGTCAGTTTTCATGCCGCGGTAACCGATTACCAGATCAAAGCTCACTACATCGCCCTTCTCGAACATATATTCCGTCGGAAACGAGTGCACCAACTGTTCATTAGTCGACACGCAAATCACCCCTGGGAATTTCACCTCATCCGTCAAATACGTTGCTTCCGCGCCGAAATCCTTAATTCGCCCAGCCACAAACTCATTAACATCCAGCTCGCTCATGCCAGCCGTTACCTTCCGGCGCAACTCGTCATAAATCGTCGCCAACATCCGCCCGCATTCGCGCATATCTTTCATTTGCTGCGGCGTTTTTTCGCCAGTAATTAAAGTTGGCATGCGTACGCCACCTCTTCATAAATCCGGTCATGCACTTCACCAGCCGTCCCGACGCCGTCCAAATGGACAATCCTAACGCCTGCCTCGGCAAAAATCCCCAACACCGGATACATTTTTTGCCGATAAATCGTCATTCGCCGGGCAATTGCCTCTGGCGTATCCTCCAAACGGCCGCGCTTTTCTAGCCGCCGCATAATCTCCGCCTCCGGCACTTCCAGTGAAATCACTGTATCAATCTTCTCATTCATCCGCGCCATGTAATCATCCAGCCACGCCGCCTGCTCCTTCGTCCGCGGAAAACCATCAACGATAATATTCGAATATTTTTTATCGCGTGCATCCTGCACCGCCTGCTCAAACACCTGGTAAATCAATTCATCGCTCACCAACTCGCCCGAGCGTAAAATATCAATCACCGCCGGATCATTACTGCGGCGCAGCATCTCGCCGGTTGATAGCCATTTCCAACCCTGACGCGCCGCCAGCATCTGCCCCTGCATACTTTTACCGGCCCCCGGCGGCCCAAATAATAAGATCATCCTTTGCTCCTTTTCTGTGTTGTTATTGTTTTGCTAGCGTTTCTTTGGTAATTTTCGCAATCAAGGCGCCGTCAGCCGCATTGCCGGCTTTAGTCTTCACCGCGCCAATCACCTGACCCATCTGCTGCATCGTCGCACCCAAATCAGCAACCGCTGCCTCGACCATTACCCGAATTTCATCTTCACTCAATTGCTTGGGCAAATACTCCTGTAAAATAGCTGCCTCTTTCTCCTCTGGCTCAGCTAGTTCCGCTCGGCCATTCGCTCGGTATAACTCGGCACTTTCTTTGCGTTTTTTAACTTCGCGGGCAATAACCTTCTCGACTTCTGTATCGTTTAGGCCTTCGTCGCGCTTACCTAAAGCTACTTCCTCATTAAGAATTGCCGCTTTCAAATTACGCAATACATCGCCTCGAAAACGATGCCGCCCTAGAAGAGCGGCTTTCATCTCATCAGCAATACGCACTTTTAGCGCCGACATTAACGCGTTGCCCCCATACGCATCCTGGCTGTTTTCTCGGCCCGGCGCTCGCGGCGAATAATCGCTTTCTTGCGGCGCTCAACCTTGGAAATCGGCTTGGCAAATCGCATCACCGACTTTGCCCGCGCAAGGACACCGCTCTGCAGCACCCTGCGATTAAAGCGACGAATCACATTCTCGTTCGCTTCTTTCTGATCTTTACGTGTAACTTGAACCATACTTTTTGCATTATAACAGATGAGGCTTTCTCGCACAACTAGACCACCAGGAATTATTAAAACAAATAGCTCCTGCCGCGTATCTACCGACAGGAACTATTGTACTTTACCGCCTTAACGTTAATACCGCTGCTCTAGACCGAACTTATTGTAATCTCTATACACTTCGGACTCTTCACCGTACCCGTCATCTCTCTTTTTAAGGCTGAAGTCTCTGTCATCCCAAGCAAGCTTTAGAGCTAACATAACCTGATTAATATCCTTGGCCTTCTCCTCATCGTCCAACTCATCAAACGGCTTGTCCAACTTCTCATCGCCCGCTGCCCATGTATTACGCTTTAGCCACTCGTCGTGTACCACCCGCGCTACATCCAACACAAATTCATTGGGATTCCCGTCGTTATCCTTCGCATGATAAGGCACCACTCGCTCATGAAATTCCCTAATGACTACACGAGCGGCGGCTTCATTCTCCAGCTGATAGTCCCGAGGAAGGCGCCCAAAGTCAGTATTTGCGATATCCACCTTGTTCGTACCGTGCTTAGCAATCCACTCCGGGTCAGTCGTTTCCTTTATACGGGGCTCATACGAACCGTCTTCCTGCTTGCGCGGCTCACGCCACACATCATGAAGTTGTGACCCGAGTTCCTGAGTTGCCAACTCTTCAGCTTCTTCTCTGGTAATACATCGTCGCTCCTTGTTATCACCAATGCCAATCCACTTTTCGGCATCAGGATTTAGACTTCCTTGTTCATTGGTATGCTCATAATTTTGTGTCATGTTTGTTTCCTTCCGCATGTTTAGCAAGCTTTATATTATGGGCTCATATTACTCTTTCTCTCGTGATTTGTCAAGTTGCTGACATTACCCGAAGGGGATACACGGCCTCAATGCATAACGTCGTTGCTAATTTGACAACAAAAAACTGCTGCGCCCAAACTACTAGCGATCACCTTCAAACAAAAGTTGTAATTACCACATCAATCTAACAAAGCCACGTGAACGAGCCGCCCCTCAACCGTCCGCACTCCCTGCCATTCGTTGATAGTCGGCTGAAACCACGCCGCCACCTCATCACCTGGCTCGCGAAAGAATTCCTCTGGCGCGTTGAACGCCAGCATCTGCAACACTTTGCCATTTTTATCACGCAGCGCTAATTTAACGTGTTGCCCATCCGCACCCATCCGTCGCGCGCTCAACACGCTCGCTGTAGTGATTTTTACCACAGGCTCGGGATTACCATTACCAAATGGCTCCATTTTCGCCAGATTTGCCACCAATTCCTCATTAATTTCCGAGAAATCATCAATTTCTACATCAGCTCGCAGCAATAAATATCGCTCTTGATTTGTTAATTGCAGCGAATCATAAAACTCATTCACGCGACGACGAAAATCGCCAATTTTCTCAGTCTCCAGCGTCACACCCGCCGCCGCTCCGTGCCCGCCACCTTTGATGATAATGTCGTCCGCCGCCCGCACTGCATCAGCCGCTGAAAAATCACCAAAACTACGCGCCGAACCAGTCGCTTCCTCGCCGCGCTCGCCAATGATAAACACCGGCTTTTTATATTTCTCCACCAATTTCGACGCCACGATGCCGATAACGCCGTGATTCCAGCCATCACTATTGACCACCAGCACCCGGTCATTAGCCAGTTCCTCGGCCTGCTGACATGCTTCCTCAAAAATCGTATCCTGAATGCCGCGCCGTTTACCATTCAGCTCCTCCAGTTTCTCGCTCACCTCCAGCGCCGCCAGCCCATCGCGCGCCGTTAGCATATCCAACGCATGCTGCGCCGTCTCCAGCCGACCCGCCGCATTCATGCGCGGCCCCAAGCCGAATCCCAAATGTCTGGCATTAACCCGCTCTGGTTCAATACCCGCCACCGTCATCAACGCCTTCAATCCTGGGCGTTGTTGTTTTTTCAACACCTCTAAGCCCCAATACACATTTGCCCGATTTTCGTCCACCAACGTCACAATGTCACAGACTGTGCCCAGGGCCACCAAATCCAGCAGCCACTTTTCGTAGCCATCAGGCAGGCCATCAAGCTCCGTCTGCAGCGCCTGCACCAACTTGAACGCCACACCCGCACCGCACAAATCACGAAATGGATA
>CAUUMU010000037.1:0-7981 GCA_963546435.1 uncultured Candidatus Saccharibacteria bacterium | reverse complement strand
CATACCTACTGTTCAATCGGCTTTGTCAATTCAACATTGATAGAGATTTTATCAACATTAAACATCTCCGCTAGTTCGCGCATGAGCCGTATCTTTTGATTCGTATTTGTTGCTACGTCAACCACAAGCCCTGTGTCGTGAATCTTTACGGAATTAAAAAATCTTTTAGAATCGTTACTAATCCAATTTTTCGTCTTTTCGCTGTTCATAATCTGATCAGTAAAATCAGGATTATCGTCGTACAGATACTCGCAATAGACGCCAAGAATTTGCGACCAGCTCGTTACTGGATAAGAATCATCACCGATATAGAATATTTTTACCGCTGCGCCTGTAAAATCAATATCGTCGAAGATATTAACTTTCGTATCAAGTATTGGCGGTTCAAACGTACTTGTTGGCAGCGGCCAAATTTTAATTATTTTATCAATCCACCACCGCTGACGCTCCAATATTGCTGTTTCATTCCACGTATCATATTTAGCAACAGTCTTATTAATCTTAAGCGGGCTATCGGCAAACCCGTCTGGCATATCACGCTTTTCCCGGAAACTCTTGTTTGAATATTCAGAGTTATATCCCGTCAATGTCAAATTCGCTAGCCCGTGCAAATACGTGCCATGAATTTCATCGGCACGGTCACCGAGCTCATCCCGCCAAGCATTGGTCATGGTTTGCGGCATAATATGTTCAATTGTTAGGTGTAGCTCTTTGTCATTAATCTGTTTCAGCAATGACACGTCCTTAGATTCATCGTCGACCGCAGTTAACAAATACATGACATTGGAAGAGCGCTGATTATAGGTAAAGTTTGCTTTTATCGCTGTTTCTATTTCATTATTTCTTGGTAGGCGAGTTTGTCCACTTCTCGAAAGCATAGTGTATTTTAGCACTTCAATATATACTGCATCGTTCTGTTCGACACTCGATAATATATTTCTATGCAATCCCGCAAAATAGTTATCTAGACTTGCTGTCGATAGGTTAACGACGATACGCCGCGAAAAGTAGACACGTAGCACATCAAATACCTCAGCAATTTCATCATCAGACAAATGTCCGTCTTGCCAATATTTCATGACTGATACGGCATACGGAAAGAACGCTTCAATCCTCAGATAACGCATTGTAAATGCCACCGAACTAAGTCTTGCAAATTCATTATTTTCGTCTATGCCAAACTTTAGAAAGCGATAATATTTTAATATTCTCAAAATCTCACCATAAAATGTGTCAAGCGATTCATATGACTGGTCATCGGAAATACTTCCAGTGAATACTCTCTTGAACTCCGGATATACCCTGTCAGTATTCACGACCGATTGGTTTTTAGCAATCAAATAAACACGGAAAAAGTCGGTAATATCGTCACGCTGCGGATCGGTTAAGTATGTTTCAATATGCTGCCAATAGTTAGTCAAAACATAATCTTGTTTTTCGGAGGTGCGCAACATTAACGAGAAGTTTCGGATTTTGTCGCCATCTGTCAACGGTTTGCCAGTCGAATTGATACTCTCAAAGACTTTTTGCGGATTATCATCATCTTTGTCTAGAACAATCGTGACAATCTCGAAGTCGTCAAGTGTATCAATATATTGTTCTAAATAATTACGATTTCTAAAGTAGTCGTAAAATTGGAGGTAGGATTTATGCAAATTACTTTTCTTCTCATATTCTGTCAGTTCTGCCTGGCTAAATATTTTCTCAAATATTTTATTGTCAGTAGTTACCGCCCGCAGTTTGATACGGTTTTCCTCTGATCCATATTGTTTTGCATATCTGTTATATAAATATTCGTCCTTAATTTGCTCGGCTACCAGTTCAATCTTTTCAGGAGATTCCAGCGTCAAATGGTAAATTGCGGTAATCATCAGCAAAACTGTCGTTGCACGCTGCTGACCGTCGATAATGATACTTCGGTCGCCGTCGTTGATATACACGATGCTGCCGAAATAATGCTTTTTATCTCCACGCTTCACTTCTTCAAGGTCGTCTAAAAACATTTGGACATTATCGGCTGTCCAAGAATAAGGGCGTTGAAAATTAGGTATTTCAAAGAATTTGTTTGGCGTATATAAGAATAATTTAATGTTAGTTTGCAGCGCTTTCATATATCTAATTATACTACTTCATTGCTACCTCTTTAGGCGGTGTGTTTACTAAACTTTCACTAACTGCCGGCCGCGCACCACGCACATCGCCACTACAAACATGCCAACCAACCGCGATACTAATGAGGCGTCGTCTGCGCTTGATTGAGCCGTTGACGCAGACTCTTCTTCTGGATTGAGCCGGCTGTCGTCCGGCCATAGGCCAGGGGATTGACAGCTTTTTACGACCAAAACATTATCACTCACGGCACTCGTTCCGCTATTATAACCGTAACTGTCAACCGCGCTATCAACCGCCAAATCATTCTGTTTGTCCGCTTCAGATTCTAACGCCTCAGATACTTCAGTAGCAGCAAGTTCTTCTTGCGCTTCAGGTAGATCAATAGCTGGATCTACGTCGCTGGTATCCGTAATTATAGTTTCAACTTCATTGTCCAAGCGCGGTAAATCGCTTTTTTCCGATGCTTCCATAACTATATTGTCACGCTCCTCACAGAGTACGATGCGCTCCTCTGGGATTTTCACTGCTGGCTCGTCCAGCCTAACATCAGGTATTGGTTCAATAGCCGGTGAGGCAGGAATAATTATCTGCTCCTCTGGCTCATAATCATTGGTGATTTCAGGAACTGATACCGCCTTAGAATTGTCCAATTGCCCCACGGAATCCATATCAACACCAATCTCGTCGTCTACAGAGAGTTTCAAATCACCAGGTTCTTCACACACCGTAACGACTTCTGCCGGCGATACCACCGCGGCTACTTCAGTTAAGGTTAATTCTGATTCCACTCCCGGCAAATCCTGCTTCACAAAAAATACCTCTTCCTCAGCCCAAATCTTATCTTCACTGCGACCGATGTCCGCGGTGGTGTCAGAGCAATCAAGTTGCCTAAAGACAGGAATTTGCGGCTCGCTCGCATCCGTATCAACTGCTAATTCATCACCCAATTCCTGTGGCAGATCAACGGCAAGTTGAGTGCCATTTCTATCAACTGCTGTGTGCTTATCTGGTAGATTTGGCGTAATGTCTATCATTTCTATAGATACCGCTACATCAGTTTTATCTGTTGTATTTGCCACATCATTCGCTACGAATACATCTGTTTCTGTATCATCAGTCTTCGGCTGTACCAAATTACTATCAAAGTTGGCATAGTCGTTGATAGTCAAAGAGTCCTCGCTACTTTCGACAAGCATCTGCTCCTGTGACAATATAGCTTGCGGTGCTCCGCCAGATTGACCAATAGAATAACTGCCTGACGATTGATACGTCTCGTTTTTATCGTATTCCGCCGGCACGCTAGCCGCGACCGTTCGCTCCTGAGGTAGCAGCACATCATCTACGTCCGGCGTCAAATTCCCGGGCTGTACATTATCAGCACCGTCAAGAGCTTGGATAGAGCCATCACAACCTGCCACCGTGCCAAGTTCAGCTTCGCGAGGCTGTGTATTTTGTAGCGGCTTGACATTAGAACCATCAATTGATTCTGCCGCTGGCTTATTCATCTCTGTTGCATCAAATTGCGCTGCCGACCGCTGTTCAGAAGCTGACGTGAAGCTGCTTGCTGCCGTTTGTCTCGGTTCAGAATCAGACAGTTTTGGTGCTGCCGCAACAACGTTATTTTCTTTCGGATGTTCAATTGATGATGGTTTTATGTCAGACACCGCAGCAGCATCATCGCCATCATATGTATTTTTCACAACACTATCGACGAGTTTACTTTCACCAGACAAGAAGTTGGCAGTTTCATTTTTTGGCAAAGTATTATTCTCGTTAGCGATTTGAGTATCCTCGCTTACCCCCGGCGATGACGGCACAGTTCTCGTTTTCGTTTGCATCAGTATGTCTGGAGATTCGAATGCTGGCTGCTGGTTTTTTTTATCTGCTGCACCAGAAATAATATCAAAAGTCTGCTGTTTTATTTCTATCGACGGACGATTTTCCTCTGTTGGTTCGGTAAAATACTCCTCGCCAGATGTATTGACGGACGCTTCGCTAACAATTTCTGGCTGGGCTTCTCTAATCTCATCAACATCATCAGCGGCATCTTCCATAACAATTGCTGATTCCAAAAACAATTGTTCCGCCTCCTTAATATCCGCAGGTTCGTCTAGAGATTCTGTTGTTTCACTAGTCGGGATTTCATCGCCTTGATTCGGCGGCGCAACCTGCTCAATTAGTTTATCCGTCTTATCGTCACTTGTTTCAGTGATATCTGCATTTGTTGAATCCGCCCCGCTATCAGGATTAGCGTAACCCGCCACGACAATACCGTCATCGTCGTCACTCAGCAAATCTCTTAAATATGATTCGCGTTCTGGCGCTGGCTGCAAATTTTCATTAGCAAAATTGCGCATACGTAAAATCGGACAGTCGTCGCGTGCTGCGCAACTAGCACAGGCGGCACTCGCCACACCTTGACATATTGCTACCCTTCGCTCATCACTCATCCGGTTTTCCGACGAATTAATCTCGCTTTTGCCGGCAAGCGATAACGCGTCAACCGGCGCAGCAGGCATATCTTTTAAGTCGGTGCTGCCATCCATGAAAGTATCAAGCTTTTCTTTGCCGCCAGCTACCACCACCAAGTCAAGACTGCTTGCCGCTTCATCTGCATCAGCACTCCTCCCCTCACCAATGCCGGACGAAAAGTCCTCACCGACAGCACCATCTCGCAGCGATGAAAACACATTAAAACCACCGCCGTTGTTGTCAGTAACGTCTGTCAACGCCAATCCTAATTCAGCCGTCGCCACCTCGCTCATTGCTCAAAAAATGTCTCCGTTGAAATGTGTGATTCATCGACACCAGCAGCGGTTAGTTTTTGCCAAACATCGCGTACAAATGGCAAGCTACCGCAGACCAGAAAGTGCGCATTACTCGGCACTTCGCTCACAATGTTCGCCGCCTCAAACCGCCCGTTATGCCAGCCGTCTTGTTCCTCAACCTGCTGGCGGGTACTAAACTTTTTGACCTGAATGGATGAGGCCGCCAACTCCTCCGAGAACACCATATATTCTGGCGATTTTTGACTCAAATATAGAAAGGTCGGCTGCTGGGCATCCGCCAAAATACTCCAAATCGGGCTCAGCCCGCACCCCGCCGCGATGCCAACTAGCGGCCGCTCGGTTTGCGGATTGAAATCGCCGTACGCCCGGCTAATTTGCAGCCTATCGCCAACTTGACGCGAACACAAATAGCTCGAGAATTCGCCGCCCACATTTTTCACGGTGATTGACATCAGTTCCTCACCTGGACGCGAGGAAATACTATAGGCCTTACCTTCGCGCACCTGGCTGCCCTCAATAAATACCGTGATATATTGCCCCGCCATAAAGTCAAACGGCCGCGCAAAATACAGCGTTGTCACCTCAGGATTTTCCTGGCGCACCCGCACAATTTCAACGGTTAGTGAATCACACATTCCTCGACATACCTTTCCATTATTTTTTGGGCGGCTCTAAATTCTTCGTCAGTGAAAGTGTGGTAATTGGCAAACTTCGGACTAATGGTGGTACCGGTGCGAAAATGCTGCAAAGCAAATCGCTTAGCTCCTTTAACCAGCTCGCCAATCTTTTCAAAATCCGCCACCTCCAGCTGCTCGCGAACGATCGTCGTCCGAAACTCATGACCGATCCCTGAATCAATCATCAGCCGCACGTTCTCCTTGATAGATTCCAGATCAATCGGCCGCGCCGCAATCTCTACGTATTTTTCCAGCGGCCCCTTGACATCCATGGCGATGAAGTCAATCGTCCCCTCCTCGACCATACCGCGCACTATATCTGGATGCGTACCGTTGGTATCCAGCTTGACATCAAAACCAAGGCCCTTGATCATCCGGCACAGCACCGGCAAATCTTCGTTGACCGTCGGCTCGCCGCCAGAAATCACTACACCGTCCAGCCGACCAATGCGCGATTTCAGGAAAATTATCGCCTCCTCGACTGGGATGCTCGGCGCCAAGCGCTCGGGCAGCACCAGCTCCGGATTATGGCAATAACCGCAGCGCATATTACAGCCCGAGAGAAACAGCGCTGCCGCCACGTGCCCTGGATAGTCCACCAGCGACAGCTTCTGAATCCCGCCAATCGCCACCTTAAGCTGGGACAGCGACGGCGCAAGCTCGCTGGTGTTCGGCGGCATCGTCATAATGCTCCCTCATGTCAAATTCAGCTTGCTTGCCATTATTCCACTGGGAAACTGGGCGCAAGAAACCAACCACCCGCGAGTAAACCTCAGTGCTTTCGCCGCAATTCGGGCAAGCCGGGTGTTCGCCGACGATATAGCCATGGTTAGCACAAATTGAAAAGCTTGGCGTAAAGGTAAAGTACGGCAATTTGTAATTTTCGCAAATCGTCTTAACTAATTTTTTCAGCGTCTGCGGATCATCCATGCGCTCACCCAGGAAGAAGTGAATCACCGTACCGCCCGTGTATTTAGTCTGCAAATTATCCTGCAAATCCATCAGCTCAAATAAATCATCAGTGTAGTTGACTGGTAGGTGACTAGAGTTGGTATAGAACGGATGCTTAACCGCCGCGCCCAAGCCATTGGCAAAGTGTGCTCGGTCGGGGAAGCTGGCCTTGTCGAGCCGCGCCAAGCGGTAGGTCGTACCCTCAGCCGGCGTCGCCTCCAGGTTGTAATTATTGCCCGTTTCTTTCTGGTATTCCACCAAGCGGTCGCGCATGAAGTCAAGCGTTTTCTCGGCGAACGCCTTACCCTTTTCAGTGCCAATGTCAACGCCCAGCAAATTCAACGCCGCTTCATTAGTACCGATCAAGCCGATGGTTGAAAAGTGATTTTTCCAGTATTCATTAAAGCGCTTTTTGATATCGCGCAGGTAAAACTTGGTGTACGGATACAGGCTGATATCCGAATCGGTCAGCTGCTCCAGCACCTTGCGTTTGGTCTCCAGGCTGTCGCGCGCCATATCCATCAACTCGCCCAAGCCTTTGAAAAACTCTTTCTCGTTCTTCGACTTCAGCGCCAAGCGCGGCAAATTAATCGTCACCACACCGATCGAGCCGGTCATCGGATTACTGCCAAACAAACCGCCGCCGCGATATTCCAGCTGGCGATTATCGATCCGCAAGCGGCAGCACATTGAGCGCGCATCTTCTGGATCCATGTCGGAATTGATGAAGTTTGAGAAGTACGGGATGCCGTACTTGGCGCTGGCCTCCCAAAGATTTTCAATGACCGGATTATCCCAGTTGAAATCCTTGGTAATATTGACTGTCGGAATCGGGAAGGTAAAGACTCGGCCATTGGCATCGCCCTCAGACAGCACCTCGAGCAGCGCCTTATTGAGCATATTCATCTCTTCTTGATAATCGCCGTAGTTGGTATCCTGCATCTCGCCGCCGATGATCACCGGATTGCCAGCCATGTGCTTTGGACATTCCAGATCAAGCGTGATGTTGGTAAACGGCGTCTGGAAACCGACCCGGGTTGGCACGTTGACGTTAAAGACAAATTCCTGCAGCGCTTGCTTGACCTCGTCATAGCTCAGCTTATCAGCACGAATGAACGGCGCTAAGAGCGTGTCAAAGTCAGAGAACGCCTGAGCGCCAGCCGCCTCGCCTTGCAGAGTGTAGAAGAAATTGACCACCTGTCCAAGAGCTGAACGGAAATGCTTAGCCGGTTTGGAAGCAACCTTGTTTTTAACGCCAGTGAAGCCTTGGCGCAGTAAATCCATCAGATCCCAACCAACACAGTAAACACTCAGCAAATTGAGGTCGTGAATATGCAAATCGCCCTCTTTATGCGCCCGGCCGATTTTCGGCGAATAGATCTTATCCAGCCAGTAGGTCTTGGTAATTTCCGCCGAAACGTAATTATTCAGTCCCTGCAAACTATAGCCCAT
>CAUUMU010000036.1:0-8094 GCA_963546435.1 uncultured Candidatus Saccharibacteria bacterium | reverse complement strand
TCCATCAACGCCGCGATGCGCTCGCCCTGGAAAATTCGCATCAAATCATCTTCGGTCGATACATAGAACTGCGTTTCACCTGGGTCGCCCTGACGACCACCACGACCGCGCAGCTGATTGTCGATGCGTCGCGACTCGTGCCGCTCTGAGCCGATCACCACCAGGCCGCCCAATTCCTTGACACCCTTGCCCAATTTAATGTCGGTACCGCGTCCGGCAATGTTTGTCGCTAGCGTAATCGCGCCCTTTTCACCGGCCTTCTCGATGATAGCCGCCTCGCGCTCATTATTCTTGGCGTTCAAAATCTCAAACTTAATGCCTTCTTTTTCCAGATATTTAGCAATTTGCTCGTTCTTGGCAATCGAGCCAGAGCCAACCAGCACCGGCCGGCCTTGCTTATGATAATCCTTGATAGCTTCGGCGACTGCCTTCAACTTACCCTTTTCGGTCTTGAAAATCAGGTCTTCTTTGTCGTCGCGGATCACTGGCTTGTTCGGCGGAATCTGAATGACGTCCAGCGAATAAATTTGTTGAAACTCTTCGGCCTCGGTGAATGCCGTACCAGTCATACCACTCAATTTATTGTACAAACGGAAATAGTTCTGGAACGAAATGGTCGCTAGCGTCATACTTTCTTCCAGCACCGGCACGCCTTCTTTAGCCTCAATGGCCTGGTGCAAACCTTCGTTGTAGCGGCGTCCCTGCATCAAACGACCGGTGTGCTCATCGACGATAATCACCTCGCCGTCATTGGTCACCACATAATCTTTGTCGCGCTTGAACAATGTTTGTGCTCGCAGGGCTTGGTCCATGTGGTAAACGCTGCGCACGTGGTCTGGCGTGTACAAATTTTTTATCCCCAGCAGTTTTTGGACTTTCTCTACACCCTCGTCGGTCAAGGCCACACTGCGGCGTTTTTCATCCAAAACATAGTCGTCTGGCACTAATTTACTGGCAACTTTAGCAAAGGTGTAGTAATTATCTGGGTTCTCCGCTGCTGGCGCCGAGATGATGAGCGGCGTCCGCGCTTCATCGATCAGAATGGAGTCCACCTCGTCAACGATGGCAAAGTTTAGCTCGCGTTGCCTGAGCAAATCAACGTCATTAACCATGTTGTCACGTAGATAGTCAAAGCCAAACTCGTTGTTCGTACCATAGGTGATATCCGCCGCGTAGGCTTCCTTACGAGTGACTGGGCGGAGCTTGCGCATGCGCGGATCGTCATGATGCTCATTATCATAATTTTTATCATAGACAAACGACGCTTCGTTGATAATCACACCAGTCGTCAAGCCCAAAAAGTCATATACCTGACCCATCCAGCCAGCGTCGCGCTGTGCTAGATAATCGTTGACGGTCACCACGTGAACCCCCTTGCCTTCCAGCGCATTGAGATAGGTCGGCAGCGTCGCCACCAGGGTCTTACCTTCACCGGTCTTCATCTCGGCCACATTGCCCTCATGAAGGACCATACCGCCGATTAGCTGGACGTCGTACGGGCGCTCACCGATGACGCGCTTGGCTGCCTCACGAGCCACCGCAAAGGCATCCGGCAAAATCGTATCCAGCGTTACGTTTTTCTTTGTCAGACGCTTTTTCAGCGCCTCCGTCTGCGCCCGCAACTCCTTGTCCGACATTGTTTCATATTTTTCGGACAGACCGTTAATTACGTCAACTTGCTTACGCAGCCGCTTCAAAATCTTCTTCTGCGGATCGCCAAAAATCTTACTCAGCGCCTTTTGTTGTGTCATTGCCATAAACTCAAAACTCCCTCACTTTCAGGCATTTTCAAAAACTGTATACAATTATACCGTGCAGGGCTGGAAAATTAAAGGGGTTGATTTAAACCCCTTCTACTGCTCGCGCTGGAAACCGCGCTTGAACCGTGCCAGTACGCTGCGGCTGCTGCCAACGTGCGCCAACACATCATCCTTATACTTACGTAGCTGCCCATTCAGCTTCGCCTCAACGATATCCACTGCTGCTAGCACGTTCATTGTCGAATCTTTAGCGGTGATTTTCTTGTCTGGCACATTGATAATCACCTCAACCTCGTACTTGTTGCCGCCAGGATTATCAATCTGCTTGATCTTTACATCAGCGGTCGCACTCTTGCGGGCATGCCGCGGCAAGTACTTGCCCAGCGCACCGATTTTGCGCTCGGCGTATTTCTTTGTGGTGTCCGTCAATTCGTATTTGACGCCAGTAATGGTAATATCTTTGATCATGGTTCCTCCTCTTATCACGTGCTAGCGCGGTAAAACAACACCCGCGTCCTTCGCCATTTTTAGTAATTCTTCGTTAATCACGAGCAGCTTTTCTTTCGACGACATTTTGGCAAAGCTGGTGCTCATAAATGATTTGTTCGTCAGTGCCATATACCCTCCTAGACTCCATTATATCATCTCGCGGCCATTCATATATGGACGAAGTACTTCTGGCACCACTACATCACCCTCGGCGGTCTGGTAATTCTCAATAATCGCCACCATACAGCGCCCCAGCGCAAAGGCCGTCGCGTCATTCGTGTGGATCAATTCAACCCCGTTATCCGTACGCACCCGCGTCATCAAGCGGCGTGCCTGATAATCAGTCATGTAGTCAGCGGTATGCGTCTCGCGGTACTTGTCCTGACCCGGTAGCCAGACTTCCATGTCAACACCGCGCGCATTTGGCTTACCAATATCGGCCGTACATTTCATCAGCACGTGGTATGGCAACTTCAGCTGGGCCAACAACCACTCTTGGATGGCAATAAATAGGAGATGCTCGCTATAGCTGTCCTTAGCCTCGGTGAAACTCTCCATCTCGAGCTTGTCGAACTGATGCATCCGGATCAGCCCCTCCATATCCTTGCCATAGGTCCCCGCCTCTTTTCGAAAGCTAGTCGCAAAACCCAAGTATCGTAGCGGTAACTGCTTGGCGTCAAAAATCTCACCCGCGTGCATGCTGCCGAGCACATGCTCAGCACTTCCCTGGAGCCATAATTCCTCGCCCTCGATCTTGTAGCGATCGTCACTCGGCTGGAGGCGATCCATCTGATCATACGGTTCGGTGCGGATCATCAGTGGCGGCAGCACTGGGGTGAATGGTTTTGTATTGACATCAAGGCCAGCCTTTTCGGCGATCTCTTTGATCACCGCTGGGTTCGTGAGAGATGTGATCACAAACTGGATAATCGCCTGTTGCAACAACACCAAATCCCCCATGATATAAGCAAAACGAGCACCAGCAACCTTGGCGGCCCGCTCTTTGTC
The DNA here is from genome assembly GCA_963546435.1 of uncultured Candidatus Saccharibacteria bacterium. GTDB lineage: Bacteria > Patescibacteriota > Saccharimonadia > Saccharimonadales > Saccharimonadaceae > Nanosynbacter. Next base: position 4,837 of record CAUUMU010000036.1, on the reverse strand, counting down.
GAGCCAGCCTTTTGCCTCGGCGATTTCGTAGTGATTTTTCGGCGCAAAATCAAAGGTTGGAATATCACCGACGACCTTTACTTCAACGTTTTCATCCTCACTCAGACCAACTGGTACATCGGCGTGCGGCATATTAGGAACCTGCTTTAGTAGTGCCGTGTATCGTTCCTCAATCTCGCTCAGCCGAGTCTCGAGCCCACTCAGCTTAGCCTTGATCGCCTTGCCCTGCTCAATCAAACTTGGCTCAGGCTTGCCGCCCTTCATTTTGGCAGCAATCTCATTACGCTGCTGGCGCAACTCATCAACCTGCCGCTGCAGCTCGCGACGCTCGTCATCTAATTGCAACAATGTCGCAATAGACACATCGCACCCCTTATGTTTCGCCGCAGTTTGCACTGCTTCGGCGTTATCTCGAATAAAGCGAATATCTAACATGGTATCATTGTAGCAGATATACGATAATTTATCTCGTTAACTTGACCGCTAACTTCACTAGTTTGAAAGCTTGGTAATCGTCAGGCTTGCGTCGCTAAGCTGCACACTCTGGAGGTCTGATACGACGATCAACTTTAGTTTGGTGCCAGCCGTGGCCCGCATCATCCGTGAATATGGCAGCGTCGAACGACGAACACCAGCTTGGTTAGATGACCACGTGCCCTCTGGACGATCACCATTCACGTCATTAACGATTTGGTAAATGTTACGCATCGGCGAGTTGTCAACGGTACGAATACTGGAGCGGATGAAATATACACCGTCACTTGGAATGGTATACGTGTGATTCACTGGATCCCAGGTGCCACCGCCGGTATTCGTGGTGATCGTTGTCATCGGAATGGCTGTATAAGTGTCAGCATTAACATTCACCGCCGTGATGTTACCATTACCGACACCGATCGAGCCAGCAAACATCGTTTCTTGCGGCAAACTTCTCCACGCAACATCACAATCTGCTGCTGATTTTTTCATCAATACCTGACCAATTGACCCACCGGCTGGAATGTTTGATCCGGTAAACGTCAGTCCAATATTTGGTGTACCATTACCCGTAACGTTGAGCTTGGTCGAACATGGCTGAGTACTATTTGTCACATTGACTGTTGCATTTGCACCAGCTTCACCCTTTTCACCTTTATCACCCTTTTGTCCTTGGGGACCAGCGTCGCCCTTCGGACCTTTAGCTCCAGGTGCACCGGCATCTCCCTTAGCTCCTTGCGGGCCGGCAGGGCCAGTGTCGCCCTTGGCTCCTGACTCGCCTTTCTCACCCTTAGCGCCCTGTGGGCCGATAGGACCTTTATCCCCCTTAACACCTGGTATACCCTGGGGGCCGGGCAGGCCCTGAGGACCTACTGGGCCAGTGTCGCCTTTGTCGCCTTTTTGACCTTGAGCACCTGTCGCTCCAGTATCACCTTTAGCGCCTTTGAGTCCTTGCGGGCCAGCGGGACCGACTGGACCTACCGGACCGGTATCACCTTTGGCTCCCTGAGTACCTGCAGGACCTTGTGGACCATCATTACCTTTTTCACCCTTCTCACCTTTTTGGCCTTGGGGACCAGCTGGGCCCTGGGGGCCGGCAGGGCCAGTGTCGCCCTTCGGGCCTTGTGGACCAGCTGGACCCTGAGAACCTTGTGCACCGGTTGCACCTTGAGACCCTGCTGCACCTTGCGGGCCAGCGGGACCTTGTGGACCGGTATCACCCTTATCGCCCTTCGGACCCTTCAAGTCAGATAATGCAATGAGGTTATTCCAAGTAGCATCACCCCTGTAGCGCCACTGGATATACAACGCGGTTTTCTGTAACTCGATCTCTCGCCCATCGTTACCAGCATCACCCTTTTGGCCTTGTGCGCCCGTCGCTCCAGTATCGCCTTTAGCACCCTGTTGGCCAGCATCGCCCTTCTCACCCTTGTCACCTTTCTCGCCCTTAGCGCCGGCGTCTCCTTTATCTCCCTTGGCGCCAGTATCACCTTTGTCACCCTTGTCGCCTTTTTGACCCTGTTGGCCAGTGTCACCTTTGTCGCCTTTGGGACCCTGTGGGCCAGCCGGACCGACGACACCATTGGCATCGCCCTTCTCGCCCTTGTCACCCTTTTGGCCCCGTGGACCAGCTGGACCCTGAGCACCGGTGTCACCTTTTGGCCCGGTCGCACCGTTTTTACCATTCGCTCCATCCCGACCGTTAGCTCCACGCTGTCCTGTACTTACGCCGTTTTTACCGTCTTTACCAGCGGCTCCGGCCTCACCAGTGTCACCTTTGTCACCCTTGTCGCCTTTCTCGCCCTTATCACCTCGCAACTCAGAAAGAGAGACAATATCCTGCCAGTCGCCGTCCATAAACTGCCACTGCACCTTGCCATTGCTTTGGCGCAGGCTAATCTGATCTGGACGAACCCCCTTGTAAAAGCGATTGCCGCCGCCCCATGGCCACCACCACAGCAGTAGAATGATTAGTATCGTGACGATAAACAAACATATTACCAGTTTACGACTCGCATATGTTTTATCTGAGCGCTCGTTCATATTGTATTATATCCCCTATTTGATCTTGCTATACGCCTATTTAGCACGATTATAGCATGAGCACATTCTAAAAGCCATAATTTTTATCAAAAATCGTGGGTAATTACGACAGGTCAGCCACAATTAAGTAGTACGGGCCAGTCATTTCCTCGCCATCAACCAACACTTCGTCTTGCTCAGGCTTATCCCCAGTCCCGAGATGGTGTGCATCAGCGTCGACTTGCCCGAACCAGATTTGCCTAAAATCGCTACACTCGCCCCAGTGACCATACGCTTTTAACGACGAACTAAACCGCACTAATCGCACCGCTCATCAGCAAAACAATAATCAGGCCACCCAGCCCGACTCGATACCAAATAAATAACGAGAAGTCATTCCGCGCCACAAACTTGAGCAGCCACGATATCGCAATGTAACCGACCACAAACGACACGATGGTCGCAAGTCCCGTCGCCACCCAGCCGACACCGCCGGCAATGTGCTTTGAGGCAGTCAGCATCTCCAGCAGCCCCGCTGCCACCAGCGCCGGAATACCGAGGAAAAAGCTCAACTTCGTCACCGTCACTCGGTCAAACCCCCGCAGCAGCCCCACCGAGATCGTTGCTCCCGACCGGCTAATACCCGGTATCAAGGCCAGACACTGCCCCACACCAATCGCCAGCGTATCTCGCCACGTCGTTTGCTGCTCGCTGCGGTGACTGGCCTTTTCTGAACGCTTATCGGCCCACCACATCACTAGGCTCCAGCCGATCAATGCCACCGCCACAAACCACAAACTACGCAACACCGTCTCGACCTGATCCTTAAAAAGCAGTCCAATCACTGCGATCGGCACCGAACCGATGATAATCGCCCAGCCATACACATAATCAAACTGTCGCCGCGCCCGCTTCCACCACAGCCCGCGCCACCACGCGCTCAGCACCCGCCAGATATCGCCCCAAAAATAGATGATCGCTGCCAAGATCGCGCCGATCTGAATTACTGCCGTGAACGCCGTCAGGCTCGGATCATCAATTCTCATCCCCATCAACTTCTCGACAATCGTCAAATGTCCCGTCGAAGAGACCGGCAGAAACTCCGTCACGCCTTCAATGATGCCGAGGATGATCGCCTGCCACCACGCCACTACTTAATAGCTCCCTATCATCCCTTCAGTGTAGCAGCTCAGTAAGCATTCGCCAACCTTCACGCTCACTATGCGTCACTTGATTGTGGTGCGGGCGATGGCGACAGCGGCCCGGACACATGCAGCCGCACAAACCCGAAGCAGTTGACATCAAGCTCTGGCGAGAGGCCAAACCACGTCGTGCGACAGCGATTACGCTGGTTTTCAACTCTGAGCACGAGCTTATCACCATCACGCACCGCCGACACTTTCGGTTGCTGGCGCTTGCCCTTGAGGTCTGTGTAGCGCAGTTCAACCTTGATATCGCCTCGGGTCGTATCCCCAAAATGTAACGACGCATCCTCACCCTCGACGTGGACATATTTCACGCCCTTCATATCGCTTGGCAGCTCAACTGGCACAACTTTCGTCAAACGCTCCTCGTCACGTGCTAGCTCATTCGCCATACCTACACCAAACAGCGTCATTCCCGAAACCGATAGTGCTCCCACAACTAGCGCCACCACCGTCATAACCACCGATAGCCGCTTTAATGTCCACGTGAAAGCGCTGTGGCTCAATATCGCGCCCAGCCATACCGCCGCCACGCCACCAACGAGTAAGGATGCCCACAGACCCCACGCCCACGGCTGTGCATAGAATCCATCAAGCAAACCAATTACCGCGATGCCACTGACCGCCCCCACGATCAGCGCCACCAACAGCCCCAGCGTTACCATGAGAATACCAACACCAAGAATAAATCGAAATACTTTTGCTGCCGTATGACCCGTGTTACTATTCCGCCCTACGGATGGCTCATTCCGACTGGCCTGACGCTTCAGCGAATCAAACGTTACCGCCTTGCCGCGCATCTGGAGCTTATCAGAGGCAGTCCGCGCCTCTGGAACTGACAGCCACATCACAATATAAATCAGTACCGCTGCACCAAAGGTAATAAATGGCGAGAAAATGAACAATAATCGTACCCACAAAGGATTGGTTCCCCAATAGGCAGCAATGCCCGCACACACGCCACCAATCAGCGCATGCTCCGTATCGCGCATCAGCCGCCGCTCCGAACGCTCTGAACGCTCGGGCTCGTCATCGGTCTCCACCGCTTGGTCATCGTCCGAAAAATCGCGCGGTTCGCCCATTTGTTTCTGCACCGCCAGGACGTCGTCATGACTGATCACGCCGTCCTTCGA
>CAUUMU010000035.1:0-8614 GCA_963546435.1 uncultured Candidatus Saccharibacteria bacterium | reverse complement strand
AGAGTAACGTAACGAAAGGAGAAATTATGGCAGTTTCACAAACCAAACAAGCACAACTTACCACACCAGAAGTGGTCTATGATCAGCCGCCCACGCCGCGCCCGAATGGCACAAACTCTGGCAAGAATGGGTTAAGCGCCGGGGCAATTACTAGCCTAGCAGTTGGCGGCGTAGTGGCCTGCGCACTCAGCTTTGTCGTCGGTATGCAAGTCGGTGGCTCGCAAAATGGCGGCATGAACAATCAGGCTGGTGGTCCGCCGGGTATGAGTCGAAGCCAGAATGGGCAGCCAGGCGGGCCGGGTAGACAAACTGGCGGCGCACCAGGTGGTAGCCAGAATCAGACTGGTCAAAATTCACAAACGACAGCGACGCAGAGTGGTAGCGCTGCAGGACAAAATAACCAAACTACGCCGTCGTCACAGACTGACTCGTCGCAGCCGCCAACCACCAACACCGCGCCGCAGACCAATTAACCAGCAGCGAATCAACAAAAAAGTAGCGTCTACCTCCTCGGGCGCTGCTTTTTCGTGCGGTAATTTTCCTCACGCCAATAACCAACACCCACTCCTAACCCTTTACAGCAAAATTACAGATTGTTTGGCTATCATATACTCATCACTAACAGAAAGGATGATCATGAACAAGGTGCAAGCAAATGAAATCAACTTAACCACCAACGAGGCGCTGGTACTCCAGCAAGTCTACGAAGATGGTGGCGACGATGCAGCCATGCTAGCAGCGCAAATGGGCCTGCCGCGCCGAACGGCGATGAATGTGCTGGCGGACTTGCGGCGCAAAGGTTTGATGGTAATCGACCAGGCCTATGGCGACGCTTGGGTGCGGCTAACCACACGTGGCAAACGGCTGGTGCAGCGAATTTGGCCGGAGGCTCAGGCGATAGCTGCCTAAGTATTACCTATCGGCAACCACGCAGTCATATTGACTACTTCAACCCCCGAAAAGTACTTGATTTGACGTTATCATACATCGCGTTGTCTCCAAGGAGTTTCTTTATCGTTTTCACATCGTCGGGCTGTCCTGCTACAAGATATTGAGCCTTGTTGCCATATCTATCAATCGCCTGCTTGAAGCGTTCTTGGCTTTGAGAAAGGCTAGCATTGGTCTCATAAGTCATATTGGCTGTTTTGTTTGCTAGCTCTGAGAGTTCCTTGTCAAAGACCTTTACCCCCTTGTCTAGGTGATAGAGCATGATAGGACGTTTACCGGCCCATTGCCTGACAATTGGTCGTATTGCTGAGATACCGACATCAGAGGCGAAGCAAACCAGCGGCTCGTTGCCGTCTGTAACTGACAAAGAAGATTCCAGCCAACTCATCTTGACCTGACTACCTGCTGGTAGGCTAGTCAAAGCTTTTTTATAAGGACTACCGCTATTGTGGGTTAGGATAATAATTTCATTATCCTCAGGACTAGAGGCGACACTCAGCCAACGACTTGTCTGTTCGCCCTTATGATCATTCTTTTCACCACCGATGCCGTACTAGGTAGCGTGATCTTGGCATAAGAGCCTGCCTTCCGTGTCATAGTATCAGGCTTTGCTAGGCGAATGACATGAAGGTCTCCGCTAGGGTTTTCGAAAGATTTGACCGATAACGTTTGGCCTTTCCCTAAGTAGGCGATGACACCCCAAGTGGCAAGGCCTATAACTGTAAGAATAGATATAACGATGATTACCATTTTTTTACTCCTTTTCATGATGTAAAAATACCTTTAACAAAGTTAGTGGCAAGTATTTCCAGCGTCCTACCAATACCTGGAAAATCGCCTTCAGTGATATGTATATCCATGTAGTAAAACAAATTATAAACCTGTAAAATATCCTGAATTTTTTTCTCTGAATATCCTTCTGCCACCATGCGACCGGTAAAGGTTTCGACCAAAAATTGATGGAAGGTGTTCGTAGCTTTACCCTTACCCGAAGAATAATAACCACGTAGTGTGCGAGAGACGGCTGGATTATGCCATTCTGCTAGAATTTTATTGGACGAAACGAGGCTTCGTGACTGTTCAAAAATCTGTCTCACAAGTTCAACCAAATCTTGCTGCCAATCAATGTCGTCCATCATCGCTTGGCGAATGCGATTGTTTTCTTCAATGTACACATCCAGAAAGATAGTTTCTTTGCCGTCGTAGTAGTTGTAAAAAGAACCGACTGCTACGCCAGCACGTTTAGCAATTTCTGAGATACCGGTCTCTTTATATCCCTTTTTTGAGAAGACATCATAGGCGGCTGTTTTTAATGCTTGTCTTTTGTCCAACGCTGGTAACCTCCTTCATGTTAACAATATGAATGAATAACTTTTTATATTCATTCATATCGTATCGAATTATGATTATTGTGTCAATAGAAGAGTGGCTGTTGGTAGATTCGTGATGTCTAAGGACTGATGGCGATCGACCAGGCCTATGGTGACGCTTTGGTACGACTAACCACGCGTGGCAAACGGCTGGTTCAGCGCATTTGGCCGGAAGCGCAGGCGATAGTATACTAAAGAGTATGAGATATATCCTGTTGCTTCGGGGAATCAATGTTGGCGGTAAAAATAAAGTCTCCATGAAAGACCTCACGGCAAGTCTCGAAGGCTTGGGGTATCAGCATGTGGTCGCGTATATCAATAGTGGTAATATCATATTTGACACTGATGACGAACTGACGACAATCAAAGAGAATATTGCTATCGTATTAGGGCGTTTTCCGTTTACTATCAAACACGTCATTTTGACGAAAGATGAGTATTTAAACGAAGTATCTAATCTGCCAGAGTGGTGGCACCAGCCCCTGGCGCGGAAAGATGTATTATTCTATACCGATGATGTTGATCCTGAGAATATGAAAGATAGGATTAGCCAAATGCCGCTTTATGATGAGATCATTCATTTTGGTAAAAAGGCAGTCTTTTGGGGTAAGTATACGGAGAAAGAATTTTTGTGTACCTCATACCATAAACTATTGATGAAAGAAAAATTTTATCCGCTGGTCACCATACGGAATGGGCGAACATTTGATATGTTAGGAAAGATGCTTGGGTAGGTTATGCGAATTTTACAGATTGAACAGCATGAGTAGAGATAACACAAAAGCAGTAATTTTTGATGGTGACGGCACGCTTTGGCGGCCTACTGGCGCGGATAAAAATTCCCGGCCGGATAGTATCTATAAAGGCAATCAAGTTGAGAAAGATAGCTATAACAACTTAATATTGGTCGATGGTGTACGCGATTTTCTGGAAAACCTTCGTGCTCGCGGATATAAAATATTTATTGTTTCAGCCCACCCCGTCCCAGGGCCAGAAGCACTTGAAGAGCTGAAAGCTAAGATTATTAATCTTAATGTCAAGAGGTTTGTTGATGGATTTTTCTGTTCGGACGGTAGCGATAGAAATGGTAAAACGTATGTGATACGAGATATCGTGCGAGATTTTAATCTTGATGCTAGAAATGTATATATGGTCGGTGACAGCTACTATTATGATTACCAGGCTGGCATTAACGCTGGGGTAAATAGTTTTTTTATAAAAAACGACTATTGCAAGCAGCCTGTACCATTACCAGACGATGTGCAGATTATTGATAATGTTACGGATCTGTCTTATCGTTAAATTAACTTTGGTATAATAATCTATATGACAAAATTATTTTCACAACATCACCATCATCTCCACGCGTAAGCAGGAGGTGTTTTATTGCTGTTTTGTGCCTCCTGCGGGAGGTTTTTTGATTAATTAATTTTTAGGAAAGGGAACGTATGATACCAGATAAATTACAGTCAGGCGATGAAATTAGAATAGTTGCGCCGGCGCGCTCAGCGAGTGATATTGACGAAAGAGTTTTAGATCGGGCGAAAGCGGCGTTAGAATCACTGGGTCTAAAGGTTACGTTTAGCAAAAATGCTTTTTCTCGCAATCAGCGAGGTTGCCCGACGGACGACGAAAAGGTTGAAGATTTGCAGGAAGCGTTTATGGACGAAAACGTGAAGTGTGTTTTGGCTGCGATTGGCGGATTTAATTCCAACCAGCTGCTTGGTAAAATTAACTGGCAAATTATTAAAGACAATCCGAAGATCTTTGGTGGCTTTTCTGACATCACCGTTCTCAATCATGCGATTTTGGCAAAAACTGGGTTGGTGACCTATGCGATGCCGAATTTCTATTGTTTTGGTTTGCCGCCAGAAGCTAATTATTCGTTGGAGTATTTTCGGCGGTGTTTGTTTGCAGATCAGCCGGCAGAGTTTGTCGTTCAGCAATCGGAAACATTCTATGATTTTCCGTGGAATTATGATGAAGCTTCGCCGCGCCAAGCTTTGAAAAATAATGGGCTGCGAGTCGTGCAGGGCGGATCGGCTGAAGGAGTAATGATTGGTGGCAATTTGTGTAGTCTAAACTTGTTGAATGGTACGGAATATTTTCCGAAAATTGAAGGCGATATTATTTTGTGTATTGAAGACGATAGCTATGATTCAATCCCTGAAACGTTTGAGCGCCACGTGCAGGCGTTGATGCAACAGCCTTTCTTTCGTCAAGTAAAAGCAATTTTAGTTGGGCGTTTTCAGGGCGAATCTCGGGCGACTGACGGTATGATTAGCGACATCATTCTTTCAAAGAATATCGATTCAAAAATTCCAGTGATAGTCAATCTTGATTTTGGTCACACTGACCCGAAGTTTACATATCCGGTGGGCGGCAAATGTAAGGTTGTAGCGGGAGGTGATACTAAAATTGCCATTCGTTGCGACGACTAAGCGATTTTTGAGCGGTGAGCTTTCAGCAATTTTTCAGATGCCTGTGCTAAAGTAAAAAAGAGGATAGTTAGCTGATGAGAATTTTACTAGTAGAAGATGACGTGGCGCATGATGGTGACGAGGGCTACCGAACGGCGACGGCGGACGACTATGACGTGATTATTCTTGACGTGATGCTGCCGGAAATGAATGGCTATGAGGTGTGCCGAGCGCTACGCAAAGACGGTAATCAGACGCCGATTTTGATGTTGACAGCGCGTGATGCCGAGCGAGATATTGTCGAAGGCTTGGATATGGGCGCTGATGATTATTTGGCGAAGCCGTTTAGTTTTGAGGTGTTGTTAGCGCGTATTCGCGCTTTGCTGCGCCGTCCGAATGAGAAGCTGGAAGAAGTCTTGCGGGTTGGTGATTTGACGCTTGATCCGAGTTTGAAGAAAGTGACGCGGGCGAATCAGGAAATTAGCCTAACTGCCAAAGAATACGGCGTCTTGGAATATCTGATACGTAACGCCGGCAAGGTTCTGTCCAAAGAGCAAATTATCTCGCACGTGTGGGACTTTGATGCCGATGTCTTGCCGAATAATGTTGAACTATTCATTATGTTCTTGCGGCGAAAAATCGACAAACCATTTGACTCAAAATTGATCCACACCGTTCCCGGATTTGGTTACAAACTGGAGGATAAATCATGAAACAGCAGCGCGTCAGGCGGTTAGCACTGAGTTATTTGGCGGTGATCATGACGCTGTCGCTGGTCTTTAGTGTGATTATCTATGCTATCACTTCTGTGCAGTTAAATCGGCCGCTGCCGCCGGGCGAACATAGTCAGCAGCCGCCGGAACTTGTCGAACGTCAATTCAATCGCCGCCTGGAGCAGCGCAACCGCGAGACGCGCGGGTCGGTGGTTATGTCACTGGCGGTACTGAACGGGGTGATGCTACTGGTTGGCTATTGGCTCAGTCTGCTATTAGCGCGGAAGACACTGGCGCCAATTGAGCGGTCAATTGAGCAGCAAGCGCAGTTTGTGTCGGATGCCAGCCATGAACTGCGAACACCGTTGGCGGCGCTGTTACTTGTGAACGAAGTGGCACTCAGAAAATCAACGCTGACCGAGAAGAAAGCTCGCCACGTTTTGAGTCAAAACGTTGCAGAAATCAAGAAATTGACCGAGCTCAGTAATTCATTGTTGGATCTGGCGAAATCGGAGCAGACCATGACCGAGCCAGAATTGGTCAATCCAGCTACGCTTATTGAAGACGTGGTGACGCGGTTTACACCAGCCGCACAGGCAAAGCGGGTAAGGCTCGTGCATGATGATCAATCCTTGGCCGGCGACGTGCCGCTTCAGGCAAATGCGGTTCGTCAAATTCTAGCAATTCTAGTGGATAACGCCATCAAATACGCGCCGCCAAAAAACGGCGAAGTGAATGTGATTGCGTGGGTGAATCGTAAAAAACACATGCTGGAATTCACAGTGAGAGATAACGGCCCGGGCATTGCACCGGGCGACCAAAAGCATATTTTTGAGCGATTTTACCGGGCGGACACGGCGCGGACGCGGACTGACGCATCGGGCCACGGTTTGGGGCTGGCGATTGCCAAGTCGCTAGCAGATCGCTGTGGCTACACGATTCGGGTTAAAAGCCAGCCACCAAATGGCGCGGAATTTACGTTGGTTGTTTCGCACGTCGACTCGCGGTAAACTCGAGGTCAATGCTATAATTTCCATATGAAAACTTCGCTCAGTCCCAACAAATTGCTGACCAATAGAGCGCTGCAATGTGCAGTAGCAGAACTTGGCGTTGACGCGCCTGATTTGCAAATTACATCGGTAAGCGGTGGCTTTTCGCGCAATCGCCGCGCCTTGGTGTCGGCGGGCGATAGGACGATTTTTGTTAAAGAAGTTGATGTTGATTTGCTGCCGGACGACGGCGAGCGGGAATTGGCTTGGCTGAAAAAAGACTATGAAGTGATGCGGTTATTGCAAAAAATTCACCCGCAATATGTTGCTGGTTGGATAAAACTGGATGGCGACGGGCACGTGCTGATGACAACCAGTTATACGTCAGCCGACGGCTGGTTGTGGCGGCCGCCAGCGGAAAAATCTGTGACAGAACGATACATTTCAGCAGTGGTGGCGGCGGTTCGCGAGCTGGAAAAAACAGATCTGCCACATGAGGTAATTGAGGGGCTACAGCTACAGCCATTTGCAGCGACAAAACTCGGCTTGGATGACGGCATTGACCAGGTTATTGCCGAGGCTGATATTCGCCGTCAGCTGATCGATAATTACCAAACATTATTGTCGGAGCAATCAGAAGTCAACCAGCGGCGCTGCCAGAAGATGATGGAGTTACTGAATAATAGTGATGAACTAGCTGATATTTCGGTACGTGCCAAGCAATTTGCCAAACAGCCGGAAGATTGCTTTAATCACAGTGATGTCCGCAGTGATAATTTGGCGTTTCATCCGCAAACTGGTGAGTTGAAATTGGTCGATTGGAATTGGGCTTCCTATGCACCGCGGGGGTCTGGGGCGACGGAGTTTCTGGTTGATATGGCGCGGCACGGTCGGGATGTAGCACCGTGGCTAGATGAGCTCAATGTGGAGATGTTGTCGGCATTTGTCGGTTTTTATCTCATCCGCAGCCTCAAGCCGCCGCTCCAGCCGGGCGATAATCTTCGCCAAATGCAGGCGCTGTCGGCAGCTACCGCTTATGATTTATTGGAGCGTACGTGACTGTCTCTCATCCGCTGATCATTCTCCGTGGTAATTCTGGTTGCGGTAAAACCAGCACGGCGAAGTTATTGCAGCGGCGATTGGGCTATGGCACGATGCTGGTGTCGCAAGACGTGGTGCGGCGGGAAATACTGCGCGTGAAAGACAGCGAAAGTAACCCGGCAATTCAACTGATGTATGATCTATGTATGTACGGCAATAACGTTGGTTATACGGTGATTTTGGAAGGTATTTTGAGTAATAAAAAATACGGCGCGATGCTGCACCAGCTGCTGAATGATTTTCAGGGCGAAAAACTGATTTATTATTTTGACATATCGTTTGAGGAAACGGTGCGCCGCCACGCTACCAAGCCAAACGCTCATGAATTTGGCGAATCGGAGATGCGCCAGTGGTGGAAAGATCAGGACGTTTTGGACGTGCCGGGCGAGCAGCGAATTGGCGAACAGCTGGCTCAGGCCGAAATTGTTGATATGATTCACCGCGACGTCTTGGCATTATCAGAGGGAACAAATACTTCCGCATCTCGCATGTAAATAATACAATATATTTTCGTTGACAAACGCTATATATCGCGTGTATATTTTATATTAAGCACTAGATATGGTGTTTTAGAAAATAAATAACGTTTTTTGCAACACGCGCCCCTCGGGGAGGTTGGGGCCGGTTTGCTGTTGCCAGAATAAGGAGGGGTATGTATAAATCAATCAAAAAACGCGACGGTCGAACTGTTAAATTTGACCGTAAAAAAATTGAGAAAGCCATCGAGAAGGCGGGCCTGGAGACTGGCGAATTTGATGCCAAGCAGGCCGTCAAATTGACCGATAAGGTACTGGCGGTGCTAGAAACCCGCAACCCAAAACGCTTGCCGGGTGTCGAGGATATCCAGGATGTCGTCGAGGATATCTTGATTGATTCCAAGTTTAAGAAAACTGCCAAAGCCTACATTATCTACCGCGACCAGCACAAAAAGCTGCGTGAAATTACATCCAGCGCGCATGTTGATTTGATTGATAAATACGTCAATAATCTAGACTGGAAAGTCAAAGAAAATTCCAATATGGGCTATAGTTTGCAGGGACTGAATAATTACGTTTCGGCGGAAATTACCAAGA
>CAUUMU010000034.1:0-8905 GCA_963546435.1 uncultured Candidatus Saccharibacteria bacterium | reverse complement strand
TGGTAGCACCGGGTGGACCCGAACCACCGACCTCAGGCTTATGAGTCCTGCGCTCTAACCAGCTGAGCTACGGTGCCACACGTCACCAATTGTACCAAACGAGTCAGAAAATCTCAACCGCCTCAAAAGCCTATCTGTCAGATGAGACCAAACTGCTACCCAAACAAAGGCCGATCCGTACTGCCCACAGAGCTAAGCTGCCAGCTCCACGCCTTCTTCGTCCAGCAGCTCCAGTCGCCGCACTACCAATGAACGTAGCTCCTCGCACGTCCGCCGGCGCTGCCATGTCCGCAGCTGGTCATTATTGACCGCAGCTAAAAATTGCCCAAGCTCGTGCTCAGTGATATCCATGTTGTTGCCTTTCTGTGTTTGTTAAACCGTGGCTTTACTATAGCACACATTTGACATAAGTGCAATAGTATGACAGTTCGCATCATTACCCGACCAATGCTCCCACCGGCTTCCCTCAGCAAACCGCTTGTGATAAACTGGAGGGAGAGGATTTTACACAAACATGACCCCGGCTATCATTTCATCACTCGCCATCGTCGCCTTCTCGGCACTGATCCACGCTAGTTTTCAGCTCAGCGTCAGCGTCTTGACCTTGCTCAGCGGCCATTCCCTCGGCAAGCAAACCGCCCGCCGAAAAGTATTGCGACTGATGAATGGATTTGTGTGTGGAGTGTTGGTGCTGACCGCACTGCTAATATCGGTGATCGTCTACTATCTGTCGCTGGTCATTCATCACGCCGCTCAGGCCGAGCAGCTGGTAGCGGCCATCATCTGCGGGCTGATGGTCGGGCTGGGTGTGGCGACTTGGGCGGTGTACTACCGACGAGGCGAAGGTACGGCCTTGTGGCTACCGCGCAGCTTCGCGACCTACCTATCAAAGCGCTCAAAAGCGACGCGTCACAGCGCCGAGGCCTTTAGTCTCGGGATGGCGAGCGTGGTGGCCGAGTTACTGTTTATCATCGGGCCAATGGCAGCGGCGGGGCTGGCAACCGTCCTACTACCATCAACCGAGTGGCGGCTCATCGCCATCGCCCTTTACGTCGTCATATCGCTGCTATCACTGGTCGTCGTATTAATGCTGGTCGGCAGTGGCCATTCCCTCGCCCATCTACAACAGTGGCGGATGGCGCATAAACGTTTCTTGCAATTTGCAGCTGGCGGCAGCTTGATCATCTTGGGCGGCTTTTTGTTCGTTGATCGAGTACTTGGCATCGTCAGCTACGGAGGTTTTTGATGTCAGAAGGGCACCCAAACCGACCAATCATCGATGTCGTTAAGCGTGGCAAACGACCGAGCGAAGAATTTGATCCGACAAAACTCCACCACTCTATCATGGCGACCTGCCTGAGTATCCGCACACCCGAAGGCCAAGCTGATGATATCGCCAAGTCAGTCACCCTCGGCGTGATGAGCTGGTGCGAGACCCGGCCAGAAATTACCACAAACGACATCCGACACCGCGCGACGCAGCTGCTACAGAAACTACACACCGACGCAGCATTTGTTTATCAACACCATAAGACGATCATGTAGGGGGCACATGGCACAAAAACCAACTTTTGACTATGATGTAATTGTTATCGGCAGCGGCGCTGGCGGTTCACCGGCCGCAACTGTCTTGGCGCGCGCTGGCAAGAAAGTCGCCATCATCGAGCGCGGTACCTTTGGCGGCGAATCCCCGAACTGGGGCGACATTCCGACTGGCGCCCTACTCTATACCGCCGACGTCTACCACGAGGCCAAAACAGCGGCCAAGTTCGGCCTGCGCACCAGCACGGTCGGCTATAATTATCCTTCGCTACTCGCCTGGAAAGACACCGCCATCAAGCGCACCGGCACTGGCGGCAACCGCAGTTACTACGAGAAACAAGGCATCAGCGTCTTTACCGGCAGCGCCCACTTTCTCAGTCCCAACGAGATTACCGTCAGCCGCCGCCACTTATCAGCGCGCAAATTCCTGATCGCCAGCGGCTCAACCTGGCGCGATGATCACATCCCGGGCCTCGACGAAGTGGCTTATCACACACCGCAAACCATCCTCTCGCTCAAACGCCCACCCAAAACACTGTTCGTTGTCGGCTCTGGCACAACGGCGATGGAGCTGGCATATTTGTTCTCGACCTTTGGCAGCAAAGTGTATGTCGCCGAAACCGCCGGGCGCATCTTGCCCGAGTTTGATCAAGAAGTTGGCGAACTGATCGCCGCTGATGCCAAGGCACAGCGCGGCATGAACATTCTCACCCAGACAAAGCTAGTCACCGTCCAGAAAGACGGCATCGCAAAGCGCGTCACGTACGCTCGTGGCGGCCAGCAGCATTCAGTGCGTGTTGACGAGATCCTCATCGCCGACGACCGCTTACCGACGACCGACATTGGCCTAGAAAATGCGGGCGTGGCATACACCGAACATGGCATTCAAGTCAGCGAAGCGATGCAGACTTCGGCGCGGCACATCTTTGCGGCTGGTAGCGTCGTCGACCTTCAGGCACAGACACACACCATTCTCAGCCACAGCCGCACCGCTGCACACAACCTACTGCACCGTAATTTCATCGCGCTTGACGATACGCCGCGCTTGACGATCGCATTCACCGACCCGCAGATCGCCCGGACGGGACTAGACGAGGACGACTGCCTGCGCCGTGACCTGAAGATAACTATCGCCCTAGCGCCGCTGACCTTGACCGCTCGCAGCAACATCACCGACCGACGTAGTGGGTTTGTCAAATTGATCAGCGACAAAAAAGGTGTCCTGCTCGGCGCCACCATCGTCGCACCGGGCGCCAGCGACTTGATGACCGGCCTCAGCCTCGCTATCCGCCACGGCCTGACCGCCAAACAACTGATGAGCACACCAAACTGCTTCGTTGCCTGGTCAGAGGCGGTGCGTATTGCGGCGGGGAAATTGGCAGCTGATTAGGCGCTCCCGAGATTTTACGTTTCCATGAAACTTCTGATGGCTACCGCTCGCCATCATCACGACGTGCCTCAAGCACATCATGGAGACCGTTAAGTATCCAGTGCATTCTGGCAACCATAAATTCGCCGTCTTTACCGCGCATGCCATCTCGCAGTTTCTTTTCGGGAGTATCTTGTGACCAAAACCTTGTTTCTGGCGGAATTGCTAACGGTTGCTTCAGGTCTAGCAGCGAGTCATCCCGCATATCGGGCGGGGTGTGCTGTTCGACCGCCTCTCTTGCTAGTTCCTCAAGCTCCTTTGCACACGTGCACCACTGACCGCCCCCCCCTACATACTGCATCTCGTGTGTTTTCTTTTGAGCCCATCTCTCTATTCGTCTTATCCTCCGACTGGTGGTCTACCGGCAACTTATCGGTAGGTTGAGACGCTGGATTAAAGTGCTCTGTCATGATGTTCTAATATAGCATGACCAGGTCAAAAAGGCCAGAAACTAGGCCACTGCGGTCAATTTACGTCATAGCTTCACATGTATCAAAAACAAAAACGACCTCAACTCATGAGGCCGAAAAATCAATAAACGTGGTTGCGGGGGTAGGATTTGAACCTACGACCTTTTGGTTATGAGCCAAACGAGCTACCAGGCTGCTCTACCCCGCGGCACATTGTCCATCTTAGCAAACACGAATTATTTTTGCAAGTTCTGACTCGTCCGCCGCGCGCCAAAGAGGAAATTAATCCACTGCTGGAAGTTACTAGTCGGTTGTTTTTGCGGCGTATTGTGGGCGGTCGGTTGCTGCTTGGCCGCGTCGGTTGACGGCACGATCAGCAGCTTTTCGCCGGGCGAGCCGCGGCCCAGACGCTGGCGCACTGCGAGATCGAGGTATTCGTCACTTTCATAATATTTTGACTCGTATGCTAGCAGCTCGGTACGCAATTTCTCGACCGTCAGCTGGTACTTTTTTTGATCGACCATCTGTTGCAGTTCATAATTGCGCTGCATCGACTCGATCGACCCCCACGCCCAACTCAGCGCGATCAGTGCCGCCGCCGCAACCACAACATTATTCAGCGTCAAATAATCGTGACGCACGTGGTACCAAAATCGTTTGAGTTTCAGCATGTTCATGTTGGTTTTATCAGAAGCTATGGCTATATTATGAGGGGTCGGGTGGGGTTAGTCAAGATGGGCGAGTATACGGAGGATTTTTATGATAGCATCCTATGGAAGGTCATCGATAGTGCGCAAATCCCAGTCTTTGCCAATACGCTTCCATGTTTGGCTTTCCCATTCAGGTGAAAATTTTTTTCGAATTTGTGCTGCTACTTCTGGATATTTGGCAGAGAAATCACGCACGAGTTCTTCGGCTGTCTTGAACTGTCGTTTTGGCACTTCGGCCATCTCCTCTGCGTCCATTTTCAAGGCTCTCTTCCCAAGCTCTTTCTCATGCGCACGCGCATACGGCCGTCCGCATTTTTCACACACTGTTTCCTCGTGAGACATTCTCCCGTGAGCTGCATCTGCGGCAGATGTAGCCTCTGGCTGCTGAGCTACTGGTGGCTCTTGCTCTCGTGATCGGAATAGTCGCCATCGTTTCTTCATCCTACTTTTTAATATAGCACAAACTCTCAGGAACTAGTAGGCACATCTCCCGTATACACCACCCTCGCCGAAGCCACCGCCCACAGCGAACGCCTAATGCAGGCCTACTACGCCGGAGCCATCGATGTCGAGATACTCCGCAAAGAACAAGAACGCATCAGAACCAACAAAACAACCGCCGAACGCCAACTCCGCCACCTACAAACCTCCCGAGACAAGCTCCACAGCGCCCTCGACCAGTGCCTGTCTGTCCTCCACGACGGACAACAGCAATACCTCGCAGCCACCGACAACTCCCGCCGCGACCTCAACCAAGCAGTCTTCGACAAGATCTACCTGGACGACGACGAGATCACCAGCAGCCAACACAAAGCCGTCTACCACTACCTGCTCGACAGCAACCTCCCAGCAGTCCTGGAAGGCGAAGCCAAGAGGCAGCGGGACACCGCTACCCCTGACAACACCAAAAACCTCCGACCAATGGTCGGAGGTTCTAACATGACGCTTTTGGTGGGGGTGGCTGGGATCGAACCAGCGACCAACAGGTTATGAGCCCGCTGCTCTAACCGCTGAGCTACACCCCCATGAGCGATATTATACCGTAAAAGCAGCCGGGTGAGAAGTGCCGTCAATTCCCCCCACTACCGACCGTCAAGCCGCTCGCGCGTTCCTGAGAGCAGTGCGCACCATCCTAATTCCATCCCTATTTGTCTGTTTTTGTTCCTCAGTTAACGGGCCCTGTCCCGATGCGTCATGTGCTTGTTGCGTGCGCGTATCAAAAGACTGCGTTCAGGCCGTAGTTTCTTATCCGCGGGGATATTCTGATCAGATAGTCGCCCATCAACCGCATGGCCGATCTGACAAGGCGGCGGTTTAAGCCCCCACTTCCTCCACGCATCATCATATGACAGGTAGCCCATGTCAACATCCCTCTCAATTTGCGCCCACTCCGCATCAGTTAATTCACGACCTCTCTCACCAACCGGCAACAGTTCATTCATAATTATTAAATATCACATTTTACTCATAAAAGCAAGGCTATCTCAGTGTCTCAGCGCTTCACCACAAAAAGACTCCCGCATGAGCGAGAGTCTTTGAGGCACCTGTTTGTTTGATACTGTTGTACCGGCAACCAGGTGTATAATGCAAGTGCTTATTTTTTCTTTTTGATCGTCAAAAAGCCGTTGCGTGGATTTTCGGTAACGATCCGATCATCTGGCAAGTCGCATGGCTCGCCCTTGGCGTTCTTTTCAACCTTGGCGAAAAAATAAATTGTCTGCGTTTTGCCACCGCGCAGCGTGACTTCGGTTTTATGCAAGTAGTATGTAATGCCTTTTGAGTTTGTGTGCTTATAAGCCATTCGTATACCTCCTGTTAGTACTATACTATTCTAGATTAGCGCCTCTGTTGACCTCTGTCAAGCCTAAAGCGGTTTTTGACGATACCGAAGCAGTAGTTTCAGTACCGCTAACGCCACCAGTCGAGCAATAATAATCAGCATAATTACCCCTGTTACTACCAATGACCAGCCTGCCAGGTCTGATGACCAAAGCGGCGGCACAAATGTCTGATAATACGGCGCAGTGGCAGGCGGCGTAAATTTGAGGTCAAGCGACGAAGCAGCCGGGTACTTTGCCCATTCATCATTGATACAGCTGACGTAGCGCGGGTCGGCCGTGGCATAAAATCGCCCCCAACCGCCAGCCTGGGCTCGGGCGTCGCAGACTTGGCGGACTTTAGCGACCGTGTCGTTGCTGGATCGAGAAGCCGACTTTGACTCAAATTCTTTCCAGGCTGCCTCGTAAGCCCGCTTGTACGAGTGCTCCAGAGCGATGCGTCCCGGGTCGGCGTTCATGTGTGCAACCACATAGCGCTGCAAGTCGTACACCCGCCGCTCCAGTGCGCCCTCATCGCCCTCCTTGTCGGCGTTGATCACGGCGTCACGGCGCTCGATCATGCCAATATTATTTAGCCTGAGGAATGTCGCACTGATAAACGACGCCATCACTAGCAAAATGACCAGCTGCCATGTCTTGATTTCTTCTAGCCGCCGAATCGCCCGACGCGCGCCTCGCTTATCTGCCATTCCCCACCTTTCTCAAATCCATTATACCAAAGATGCTGGGTGAATGCGACACGGGGCTAGCGTCAGTGGTATAATGACGCTATGAGAATTTATTTTTCGGGAATTGGTGGTGTGGCGATCGGGCCACTGGCAGAAATGGCCATTGGCGCTGGGCACGAGGTCTGCGGCTCTGACCGAGCGGCCGGCTTGATGACGGAGGCGCTCAGGCGGGCCGGCATCACGGTGTCGTTTGACCAGTCAGGCGAGTTTTTACATAGCGAACATCAGCGGGAGCCCTTTGACTGGTTTGTCTATACGGCGGCCCTGCCAGCGGATCATCCAGAGCTGGTGCTGGCCAGGCAGCTGGGGATTCGCACCAGCAAGCGCGACGAGCTACTCGCTCAGATTATCACCGACAAGCAGCTCAAGCTCATCGCCGTCACTGGTACGCACGGCAAGACGACGACGACTGGCATGCTGGTGTGGATGTTGCAGCAGCTCGGCGTGCCGGTGAGCTACCTGGTTGGCTCGACACTTAGTTTTGGCCCGAGCGGTCGGTTTGATCCAGCTAGCCAGTTTTTGGTGTATGAATGCGATGAATTTGACCGCAATTTCCTCCACTTTTCGCCGTGGCTGAGCCTCATTACTTCAGTTGACTACGACCACCCCGACACCTTTCCGACGCCAGATGATTACCGAGCGGCGTTTCGGCAATTTGGCGAGCAGTCGACGCAGGTGATCGCTTGGCGAGAGGATGCTGAGGTATTTACTCCGGCCAACGTAACGGTACTTGAACAGACTGATCCACAGATAACGCTAGCTGGCGAACACAACCGGCGTAACGGCACGCTGGCAGCACGGGCGGTAATGCTGGTGCGAGAGGCGGCTGCCCTTAAGATTGAGGCTGAGGCGATTATCACGGCGCTCAATACCTTTCCGGGCACCGGCCGGCGCTTTGAAAAACTGGCCGACAATCTCTACACCGACTATGGTCATCATCCGTCGGAGATTGCCGCCACGCTGCAGCTGGCTCATGAGCTAAATGACCGCGTGGTGCTCGTCTACCAGCCACACCAAAATATTCGCCAGCACGAGGTTCGTGAACGCTACACCGATGAGATTTTTGTACATGCCAGCGAGATATATTGGCTGCCGACGTACTTGACCCGCGAAGACCCAAACCTGCCGGTGCTGACACCGGAGGAATTGACGCGCCAATTGACAACGGACAAGGTACATATCGCGCAGTTGGATGAGGCGTTGTGGCACACTATTAAACAGCAACGAGCGCGCGGCGCGCTGGTACTCGGTATGGGTGCCGGGACAATCGACGGGTGGCTGCGCGAGCAGTTAGGCCGCAGCATTTGATCACAAGTATAGCCAGCCTATTCGTCAGACTCGCCACCGAGCGCCGCCCGGATATCGTCATACGAAAATCCTTGACGGGCTAGATACGCCATGAACTTTTGCTGATCACCAGCGTATTTATAGCGTTTTTTAGCGATAATTTTTCGCAGCTCCTCGTCGTCTGAGCGAATATTTTCGCTAACCAGCTGTTCTATTGTCTCGCGGTCAATCCCCTTTTGTGCCAACTCTAATTTGAGCCGCCTGACACTGGTGCCTTTTTGCAAGAATCGATGCTCCAGCCAAAAGCGGGCAAACTTTTCATCATCAAGGTAGTTTTTGTCGATCAGCCTTGCCAGCACCCGCTCGGTGATTTCCGGCTTCACACCCGGACGCTCAGTAATTTCACCGGTCTTTGGCGAACGCTTCTTGGTCGGTCTGGTTTTACGCCACAGATAGTCGCGCAGTTCCTTAACCGAGCGCGGCCGCGTCAAGCAATACTCCATGGCCCGGGCATACAACTTGCCAAACTGGCTCTCGTCCTCTAGCGCCGTCAATTCTTCGTCGGTATATTCACGCCCGACCTTCAGCCCCAACTCGCCCACTTGAAAGACATCGAGGCTAAAGCGGTATTTGCCGTCAACACTCACGTTAACGCGGTTGTTATCACGAGCCTGAAGCGAGATGTCAGTGATTTTCATGAAGCTATTATAGCGCGAAGCCGCTAGGCTAACTACTGGCAGAGGCTACTCGACTACCTCGACCACCTTACCATGCACGCCGTTGTAGCAAGCAGCAGCACGCGGCTCAGTGATGACTGGCAGTTGCCCTGGAATGGCGCTCATATTAACGTCGTCCAGCGTACCAGCCTCGACACAACCAAGCGTGATGTGCGGGCGGAAACCATCAACATCCAGCCCCGGATGAATACCATCCAGTGCCGCGAGTAATTGCTGGCGCGCCT
>CAUUMU010000033.1:0-9048 GCA_963546435.1 uncultured Candidatus Saccharibacteria bacterium | reverse complement strand
AACCCGAGACCTCATCCTTACCATGGATGCGCTCTACCAACTGAGCTATCGCGGCGCACTACTGCTCCTGAAAACGGCGCAGTAATAATTGTATTGTATCACACTCACGTAGCCGTGCAAAGATTGTCGTGAGCCGAGGTCATTTCTTGGACTTGGCCTTGTTGTCTGCCTTGGCTTGATCTGGTGTATCAGCTTTAGGTGCCGACGGGGTGACCTCACCATGTTCTTTATGCGCTGTTGGTTTGTCGGCTTTGACTGAGTCGAATTCAGATTCGATTTCGCTGAGCACGTAGCCCATAACGACCACGAGGGCGATAGCAACAACTCCACCAGCAACGTCGTAATAATGCGTAAAGAAGCTGAGGATAAAGGTGACGGCGGCGGCGAAGAATGTGACGACAATACCAGCGGTCGCGAAGAGCCAGCCTCGAGTTTGTTTCTGTCGTAGTGGCGAGATAGCCAATCCGAAGAGGATGATTTCGGTAATGGCGAAGATTAGCGTAATGATCTGCTGCAAGCGGATGATGGCGATGTTTGGTACAAAGATAGCAACGCCAAAGATTGAGATGTGGCCAGCTTGTGAGAGGAGCGACAGAGCCGAACTGAGCGACAATGCTGCCACCACTGTCAACACTGCAGCGACGATCCAGAGGTTGTCAGCGACTGCTTCGCGTGACTGCTTTGACATGCGTGGCAATGGTTTATAGAGTGCTTTGAGAGTTTTAGCAAATGGAAATCGTTTCATGATTTGATAATAGCATGTCGGGAGGCGGTGAGCAACTTAGCGTGAAGTGCGGGTGGATTTTGCGGTGCGCGCTCGGGTTGGTTTGGCTGGCCGCGGCAGGCGCGGTGCAATGATGGCGTCCAGCACTGTCCAAGCGACACTATTGACCAAGAAGACCACGCCGACGATACCGGCGATCGAGGCGGCCAGATGTGCGGCCGAATTACTGATCAGTACTAACCCGCCGCCGATAGCCAGGCTGATGATGGCTAGAGCGACGTAGGCTTGCTGTAATTTGAGGCGCTGATTTTTCTGCTCATTCCAGGTGATCAGCCCTCGCTTGATAAGTTCTACCATGGTGGAAATTATAGCATTGTTTATGAGTAAAGTCAACTTTACCTATAGTTGCTAGTTAGCTACTAGGCAAAATGTATTTCCATCGGGGTCTTGCATAACTACCCAGCGCCAGTTGCCTTCTGCCTTTTCTTCTACGAGCTTTCCGCCAAGGTCGATTATTTGTTGAATAGCCTCGTCAATATCATCGACCACAATATCGATATGCATCCCGAGAGACCCTTTATCAGGAACCTGTTGGATACTAATTGTTACCTCATCCTCATTATTAGTTGATGGTAGATCAACGTATGGCGGTGAGACATCACCCAGCTCTCTACCGGTCACAATACTCCAGAACTTTGCCGATTTTTCACTATTTATTGCATTTATAATAATGTATCCAAGTGTACCAATAGGCGTTTTTCTTTCCTCTGGCGTTGCCCTTTTCTTTTCCATAGTTTCAGTATATCAAAAGGTCTATGTTGCTCACATAATTCAATAAAAAAGAGCGTTGGCTAACGCTCTCTTTAAAATAGCCATATAGTGAGATTTTACGTCCACGCTAGAACCCGCTTTAGCACAAAGTCACAAATCTGAATAGCCAGAGTAAAATCCTGTTCAGCATGTCACCCCCGACCCACCGAAATAACCCTATACTTCTTACAGAAAAAGTTTATTTAATTCTAACTGCTCTTCTCACTCAAATAACTACAGTTTAACACTGCGCTGAATTTTTATGGCATCCAAAAAATACCTATCGTGCGAGGTGACGATAATGGCGCCTTTGTATTGCTGCAGGGCGGATTCGATATTTTCTCTGGTTGGAATGTCGAGGTGGTTGGTCGGCT
The DNA here is from genome assembly GCA_963546435.1 of uncultured Candidatus Saccharibacteria bacterium. Taxonomy (GTDB): domain Bacteria; phylum Patescibacteriota; class Saccharimonadia; order Saccharimonadales; family Saccharimonadaceae; genus Nanosynbacter. The sequence continues at coordinate 7,140 of CAUUMU010000033.1, read as the reverse complement.
CATCAAGAATTAGTATGTGATTATTATTCAGTAGTAATTTAATAAAACTTAATTTCGCCTGTTGTCCGCGCGATAGTTCGGCAACCTTCTTTTTTATGTCAGATTCAGTTAGCCCTAAGCTGCGTGCTTTGGTGTAAATCAGGGTTGTCTCAGTACCAGTCTGGGCAAGATTGTCAAAGCCGGTCAATTCGTGATCTAGTTCGTCAATATCTTGTGAAAAATAGCCGATTTTAATATTTTCGCCACGATTTACTTCGCCGTCATCCGGTAAAATTAAGTTAGCTGCCAACTTTAGTAGAGTAGTTTTGCCGCTGCCATTTTTACCTTCGATACTGACGCGCTCACTACCCCGAATCTCCAAATCAAGCGAATTCAGAATTGGTTTTTTGTAGGATTTGCTAACACCAGTGAATTGTAACAACAATTTATGACCGTCAATATGCCCATTAATTGAAGCTTTATAATGTTTCGTTACTTTCAGGCGCTCGGGCCTTTCCAAGTGTGCAATCCGTGTATCCAGCGCTTTGAGCTGCTTGCCAGTATTTTTCTGCGTGGCACTTTTCTTAGTCCTGAAAGTCATCCTGTTTTCGTCCTTTAGCTTATTGTATCTCTGACTTGAGACTTGTTGTACTCGATCATCCCTCGCCGCGCGCAATTTTAATAGGCGATTTTTTTCATCCAGATATTTTTCGTATTCCGCAAGTTGTGATTTCTGCTCGGTAGCTTTTTGGGTTTTGTAAAAATCATAATTGCCTCCGTATTGTTTTAGTCCAGCTGGACTCAGTTCGACAACTTTAGTTGCTACTTGATTGATGAATGCACGGTCGTGGCTAACTATCAGCACGCCACTACGAAATTGTCGGATGTAGTTCCCTAGCCAATCAAGACCTGCTTGATCAAGGTTATTTGTCGGTTCATCAAATAGCAATATTGTTGGCGTAAACTCATTCGCCAAAACTTTCGCTAACACTAGGCGCGCTTTCTGCCCGCCGCTTAAATCATTGACATTTGTGTTACGAGAAATATCACCAAGCTCAACTTGCTCTAGCGCCATCTCAATACGCCACGGTTCGAAGGACGCGTCGAAAAATTGTCTGACTGTTCCTTCAGCGGAAATACTTTGAGGCACATAGCCAACAGTTTCATTATGCAAATGAACCGTACCACTATCTGGCGGAATCTCGCCCGTAATTACCTTTAGTAGTGTCGTTTTACCAACGCCGTTCTCACCGATCAGCGCCACGACCTCGCCGTGATTGATAGAAAAATTGATATTATTTAAGATTAAATTTTCGTTATACGATAAACATATATTCTGTAGATTGACCATAATAAACTCCTGGAAAAGAATCAAATTTGATAAACAGAAAGTTTATTATAGCCGTATCATATTTTTATTATACCAATTTTATTATACCAATAACAAAACCATTACCCAAACCCTTACAGGTGCAAGCTCAAAAACCACTCTCCAAAAGGGGGTGAAAAGTAGTTTTTACCTGTGGTAGAAATTAAGGGATGCAAATGAAAAAGTCGCCATTTCAGGCGAAAATTCCGAAGTTTTTCAGATCTTGGTGCCGGAAGTAGGACTCGAACCTACGAAGCCTTACGGCGGGAGATTTACAGTCTCCTGTGATTGCCACTACACGATTCCGGCATGTATTTGGAGCCGATTCAGGGATTCGAACCCAGGACCTGCTGTTTACAAAACAGCTGCTCTAACCAGCTGAGCTAAATCGGCATCTTGAATGATTGTAGCAAGTTTTGCAGCCCAAGACAAGGTCTACATGATCACTTTTCGTGATTGTTGCCGCGGCTGGCGTGGCTGCTGAGGATGAGCTGGGTGTGGCGAACGGCGCGGGACGGCGGCTGGCTTGTCGGGTGTGAGCATGGCCGTGGCGCGCTCGCGAAGTTTGGCGGCTTGTTCGGGCTGCTTGGCGCTGTCGTAGGCTTGGGCAAGCGTGTTCAATGTGTGCGGCGTCGGTTCGAGCTCGGCGGCCTTCTCCAGCGCCGCCAGCATCTTCTTCGTATTACCTAATTTCTCCTGAACCTTGGCGTAGGCGATGTGCCGGGCGGCATGACTGGCCTCCATATCAAGCGCCTGCTCAAACGCCAGCGCCGCCTTGACGTAATCCTGTGTCTCGTAGTAAATGAGGCCGACATTGTGCAGGCTCGAGGCACTTGGCTCGAGACTCTGGGCGATTTCAAAGCACTCAATGGCGTCCTTGTAGGCACGCTGCTTGGCATACAAAATCCCCAGGCGATTGTAGGCCGTGGCGTTCTTTTCATCGACGCGCAGGATGGTTAGGAGTGCTTTCTCGGCGCGTAGATACTTGTTTTCACGCAGCGACTCTTGAGCGATAGCCCAGAGCTTGTCAAGTTTCTCTGACAATTTAACTGGTAAGTTTTGTGCTTCGCCGACTGACGGCTGATACCAAACTGCCCACACCATAACCAGCAGGATAACTAATAATCCAGACATATGCATCCATTATACCACAATATTGATCAGTGCCAGCCGCACGTTGCCATTGTGCGTCAGCCGCGTTTCGGCGGTGATGATCCGATCAAGGAGGGGCTGGTACGAAGGGCTCGGTTGAGTTTTCATCTGAAACGCCACCATGGTGAGGAGGATGTCGATCAGCTGGAGGGCTTTGGTGCGGTCGGTGAAGTAGGATGGCAGCGTGCGTAGTGCTTCGTATGAGCCTGGTGTAGAGAGGATGTATTTGGCGTCAGCGGCGATGGCTTGATATTCGGACAGCAGTTTCGGTGTGCGCGCTAATTGACGGATGAGCAGCGGCCGGCCGGCGGCCAGGAACAGGATTTGGCGACGCTCGCTGGCAGTGAGCGAGGTAGTATCAAGCAGCGTCTCGTCCTGTACTGGCGAGGTACGGTGCAGGGTCAGCACCTGACAGCGCGAACGGATGGTGGCCAGCAGCTGCTGTTCATTCTCGGTCACCAGCAAAAAATGCGTGTTGGCGTTCGGCTCCTCTAGGGATTTGAGAAGCGCGTTCTGGGCAGCCTCGCTCATCTGGTCGGCTGGATTGATAACGATAACACGGCGAACCGTGGCATGCGTGCGCAACATGGCGATCATGGTGCGGACTTGCTCAGTTGTAATTGTGGTTTTTGCTTCCAGCGGCTGCAGTCGAATCACCTCTGATGGTGTGAGCTTCGCCAGATATTCGGCGGTGCCTATACCGTCTAACCCACGCTCGGCATTGATAATCACCGCCTGCGGCAGCCGATTGGCGAGTTGGTGTAGTGTAGCGCGGTCGCGATGCGCTAGCATCGGCATGCGCGGTGGGTGCGGGTTAGTCATGAGTGGCCTCGCTTGTCTCGTCCTGGGTTGCGGTAAGCTTCGGGAATAATTGTCGAAACTCCTCCGGAACGGCCGCCTCAAAGGTTTTTTGTTCACCTGATGGCAGCGTGATTTCCAGTTTGTGGGCGTGGAGCATCAGGCGGCTGGCGTTCGGTTTGCCGTAGACGCGGTCGCCGAGGATTGGCGTGTTTAAGTGCGCCATATGGACGCGGAGTTGGTGGGTGCGGCCGGTGGTGGGTTTCAGTTCAATGAGCGCTTGGGTGTCGGTTGCTGCCAGTACGCGGTAGGTCGTTTGGGCGGGCTTGCCGTTCGGGTCGATGCGGAAGGTGCTGGGCGCGGACGGGTTGCGGCCAATCGGCAGGTCAATTTTTGCGGCGGCTAGTTTTGGCACGCCGTCGGTTACCGCTAGGTAGGTTTTTTTGGCGGTGCGCTGGGCGAATTGCCGCTGTAGGTGGGCGGCAGCGTCAGCAGTTTTGGCGATAATCAGCACGCCCGAAGTGTCACGGTCGAGCCGATGGACGATGCCCGGCCGGTCGGTGTCTGAGGCAAATGAGGTTTTAGGGCGAATAATTTCTGCCACCGTCGGCTCGGTCGATAGTCCACCTTTGGCGTGGGTCAGTAGACCGCTCGGCTTATTTACAACGATCACGTCATCGTCTTCGTACAACACTGGCAGCTCTGCACTGGTCTGCTCCTGCTCTGGCAGCTTGACGGCGATCTCATCGGTCTCGTCAACCTCGAACTTTGGCGCCGTCACTGGGTGCTGGTTGACCGAGACGTAGCCGGCTTTGATGTATTTTTGCCAGAGGCTGCGCGAAATCGACGGGTCAAATGCCGTGGACAAGTGAATGTCCAGGCGCTGCTTGGTCGGCACGATGTGGAGCATGATGACAAATTTGCCTTGAAATGGCGTTTCGATGCAGCTCGCATCAAGCGGATTTGGCAAAATCTCAGCGTTGGCGGGCTTGTTGGGCCACAATTCGTCAATTGATTCTTCATCGACGATCGAGCCGTACAGCACGGCATAATGCTGCTTATGTAAGATAAATTCCGCCACGATGTGCGATTCGTCCGTCTGAGGCCTCAGGTGGCGCAGGGCTTTGACGGGCGTGTTGTCGTCTGCCAGCTGGTACAATCTGGCGATCTTGAGGACGGTGCGCGGCGAAATTTTCACGCGGCATGTCCTCGGGTGCTTGAACGGTTAGAAATGTATGGCGCTTGATGTGGCGGCGTTTCCCGCTTGGTGAGACAACCTGCCATCGCCTGCTATCTCCGTAGCCCCACGGCTGTTTGGACGCGGTGCAAGGTTTCGTTGGCGACGATGTTCATGTCGCGCTCGCTGGATTCCAATTTACGTTCAATTGCCGGCTCATCAACTGCCGCCAGGCGTGCTTGGAAATTCGCCAAGAATTCGGCCACTTCATCAGCCACGATTCGCTTGAAATCGCCGTAGCGCTCCATGCCGGCGTACTGGCTGATGGTCTGCTCCAAGCTGACGTCTCGTCCAGCGTCCTGGCGTACCAGCGTCAAAATCTCCAGCAGATTGGAAATGCCCGGTTGGTTGTCGCGGTCGTACTGTACCTTGCCCAGCGAGTCGGTGGTGGCGCTCATGATTTTTTTGTGCGCTGCCTCTGGCTCGTCGCCAAGGAAAATAACACCCTTGCCGCTGTCGTCGGACTTGCTCATCTTTTTGGCCGGGTTCACTAGATCTTTGATTCTCAAGCCCTGGTCTTTGCCAAAGAATTGATGCTGCTGAGCAACTGGTTTGGGTACAATGAACAGGTCGCCAAATTTGCGGTTCATCCGCTCGGCAATGTCGCGGGTAAATTCCAGGTGCTGCGTCTGGTCGTCGCCAACCGGCACGTAGCTAGCGCTGTAGAGCAAGATATCGGCGGCCATCAGGACCGGGTAGTTGAAGAGACCGACGGAGGTATAGTTTGAATAAATGCCGTACATTTTATACTCAAGGTCTGCACGCTCCCTGAACACTGGGTCAGATTTTAATTTTTCTGCCTTCTCTTTAAACTGCGTCATCCGGCGCATCTCGCCAAACCCGGTGAAACAGTCCAAAATCCACGCCAGCTCGCTGTGCGCCGGGATGCGACTTTGGCGGTACAAATGAATGGCCTCGTTGTCCAGCGACAGCCCAGCGGCCGTGTAAATCCGGGCGTTGTTGAGGATACTGTCGTACAATTTACTGTGGTCAATTGGCGTCGTAAAACTGTGTAGATCGGGGATGAACAGATTGATATCAAAATCAGCCGAGCAGCGCTTCGCCATGTCGACAATCGGCAAAATGGCGCCAAAATAATTGCCAATGTGAATATCGTTGTTGGCGCGCACGCCAGTGAGGATGACGGGTTTACTCATAAGGGTATTATAGCAGAATACAGCACCATCGGCACCCCGTTTTCATTGTTCCTAGCTTGTTGGCATGGTCGGGCCGTGGAATCCACAAAAAACCACTGTACTCAGTCGTAATGAAGTCCCAGCAGACTCTCGTAACTATAATAAACCAGGCACAGACTACGAGAGCTTTTTATTTGCTTTGTAGATCTTTTTCATCTTGCGCAAGAGTATTGCATCGCTCATATACTTTATTATACACGATCCTGTGTTGTTTTTTCAATGGTATCAAGTATCGTAATAAGTTTTCTGGCATCAAGAAGATAGTTGGGGTAGGCTCGCTTAAGGCTAGTCATATCCCCTGCCGCCACGAGCACCGGTTGCAACTCAGGCATCTCTCGCTCAAGCTCTGAGAGAAGCTGGTTTGCCCTATCTAGATCATTTTTTCTGAAGCCTCGAATAGAGAGTGAATGTTCTCTTGTGTCAATAGTGAGTATATTATAATGATGCTGTCCAGAACGCTTCATTTCTGTCGATACCCTCATGGCAGTAAGCCATGCCCCCAGCTGCACCTTAGCCCCCAACCGTGAAGAGAGGTCTTGCGCCTGCTGAAATAGTTCTTGTGTTGTCATATCTTTATGCTGAGGGAGTGTCGGGCTGTCCTCCACGAGAGCGATAATTGATGCAAGATATTCGAATAGCCGAAGCCAATCAGTGTTCCCCTGTCCTGCCTTTAGGTTTTCATGACGCATCGTTCCGACAATCTCTACACCAGTAGCCCATGCGTGCTGGAGTTCGGTGCGTAACTGTATTTCGATATTCAGGCCGTCCCAGCAGCGTGCTTCTGGCTGCCGCCCTTGAGAATTGTGAAAGCGAAAAACAAGATGAATGCCGCGATAGCCGCTTGGCTGAGGTGATGCTATATAGTTATGGACAGTTTTCAGTTTATGAGGAAAGCGGCCCGGCTCCGTATAGATTGCATGTAGTCGCTGAACTTGCTTGATGCTTTGCATGATAGCCCTAACGCCGCCAATATCTTGCATTCGGCTAAGGCTCATGTGCTGTTCGCGATTACTTATTTTGTCGATGATCGTTTGGAGTCGCTTTAGCCGTCGTGCGACGATGGCGTCGGGACACACTTCTTTCGCTTTGCGGCGAAGAGTAACATTGAAGGTGTGCATCGGGTATTCATGACTTATTCGCCATTTATTTACGAGCGCGAGGGCTTTCTTTGACCGGCTACTGTTATGACCATATTGACGTATGGTGTCACCTGCCCGATTGATTTGGCCATTGCTATAACTCGGTTTTGGCGGAAAATTCATGATTTTATTATAGCATCACTCTACTGAACGGTCGTTTTACATTGCACCAAAACACTCCGCCTGCACATGAGACGGAGTATTTTGAGAATCATTTTCTCCTCTGTTTTAACGCTTGGAGAATTGTTCGCGCTTGCGGGCGGAACGCAG
>CAUUMU010000032.1:0-9352 GCA_963546435.1 uncultured Candidatus Saccharibacteria bacterium | reverse complement strand
TCTTTTGTGCCTTCAGGGAGGAGATCCACCAAGAGGGACTCTTTTTCGCTGACAATGTATTGCTTGCCAGAGATTTTTACGACTGCTTTCATTTCGTTCCTTAAAAATTAGTTTTCAATCCGTTCCATTGTACCAGAGATGCTGCGATAAATCAAACCCGCCAGATCACCGGGCTGGACCAATTCTCTCCAGGAAACACCGTTCGATCACAGCAAACCATTTGTCGTTTGTACACATCCTCGCCCGCTATAGCCTGCGTCACCACGACCGTTCTGTCATCCCCCTTGCGAGCGATGTCCATAAGCCCCTGCGCCACCCCGCTAACCGTTTGCGGAGAAAACCTAGATTCCGGTATGCACTTTTCCAGTTCAAAGCGCGTCACCCGGTCAGTCCCAAAATCACCGGTAATTCCGTCTGTACAGCAAACTATCATGTCTCCCCGCCCAACCTCAACGGAGCCATACTGATGCTTTCTATCAATCAGATCATAACCGAGAGCCTTATCCAAAACGTTACCCTCACCATCATCTCTCGTTAGCTGATACCACTTTCCATCACGTCGCAGATAGATACGGGAATCACCGATATTGGCCCATACAGCAAACGTTTTTCCATCGTGCTTCACCATTTGTGCGACGCTTGCAGTGGTTTCGCCTAAAGATGGATCTTTCCGTATGATATCAGAAATTACATTCAAACTGGCAGTAAGCTCTATACTCGCATACTCAGGAGCCTGGCTACGAATTTCCTGAGGATTGAACTTACGATACATCTCCTCTAGTAGTTTGGCTGCCTTACGGGCTGCCGCTCCGCCGCCCCTTATACTACCAATACCATCAAATACCGCCGTTATTCCATATTCAGGTAACACCAAATGTGCGTCCTCACCATGGACGGCCCACTCCGACACATCACTTTCAAAACCGCCAACTGACCGTAACCGCCCATTTGTTAATGGAACGTTCCGTATTTCCTCTGGGTGAGGAAGCTCCTGTATGGTGCCATTACGAGAGCCGGCATCTTTCACATGGATGATATCACCTTTTTTACGAAGCATCACATGACCATCTTTACACAATCGCGAGACTGTATTTAGAGGGTAGCCGTCCGCCTCTTCGGGCATTCCTAAGTCCTCCCTTCCGATCCTGACCGTCTGGCTTGGCGGTAGCGGGATAGAATCTAACCGGTAAGGGGACACCAGACTGATAGCAGAATGAGGGTTATTTCCTTTCTGTACAACTCCAACAGCGACCTCTCCGAGATATAAACGAGCAATTAATTGACCATCAATAGTTTTTTCACCCATACGCTTATCCAGATTACTAACACTACCTAGATACCCGGCATTCAAACCTGTCGGTATCTCACTACTACGGCCGTCACGAGGCACTACTCCTCTTACGGTATCAGTCTTGATGGAAAAACCATACAACTCACGCATGGATAACATAATACCACTAAATCACTTCCTTGTCAATATCTTCATCCAGACCCTCTGCGCTGGTATTGGATGACAGGATTGTAATGCATCCAGTCCAGTCTAAACCACCCACTTATCGGCAATATCCTACAGACTATTAATACAAACGCCGTAACCGATAAATACCGATCAGACCAGCGGCAACCGCGAGACTCGATATGCCAATAAGTAGATAACCATTATCACCAGTGTCGGCTAGTGATGTGCCAGATTTCTTCTGATTCTGGCTCTGAGCTGGATTTGGACTGCCCGGCTGCGGCTGTGGAGTCGGCGGTGTTGGTAAAGTGATTGTGAGCGGCCTTGTCACAGTCGAGGTATTGCCAGCGATGTCGGTAAAGGTTAGCTTGACCGTGTGCACTCCATTGCCAAGCGCAGCGATAACATTCGCCGGCAGTGTCCAAGTTCCTCCTGCAACCGTCGCCGGATAATCAACACCATTAATAGTTACAGTTACCTTAGCAGCAGAATCAGTTACCGTACCGCTCAAAGCAGGCGAAGCAGTCGTGGCTTGTTGCGTGCCAAGCGTGCCAGTCGGCGCAATCGTATCAATCGTCAGTGTTAGCGGTGTTGACGGTGCTGATATATTACCAGCTGGCGTCTCTCTGCGGTACACCACGGTATGATTGCCATCATTTAATGCATTCGGTAAAGTCACCTCAACCGGTCCTGCTGCTGTACAGTTGATAGTCTGCACCTCAACACCATCAACGATAAGATGCAGCTTGTCGGTAACTGATGTACACTGCAATATCACCGTCGGTGTCGTGTTGTTGGTAATATTATCTGAGTCGCTCGCACCGGAATCAGAAGATGATTTAAGCGTTGCTTTCGCTGGTGGTGCAACAACATCAGCATCAACGTTGTAGGTTTTTGTCATACTCATACTAGTCGTATTGCCAGCCACGTCAGAAGCAATTGCCGTTACGTCAATCGTATGATCGGGGTCTGATACTAGCTCAGCACCCGGAACTGTCACTGCAAAGGCACCGGTCCCATCAACAGTCGTCTCATACGTCGTACCATTAACCGTTACCCTCACCTTATCACCAGGACGGGTACCAGTAGCCAAGCCGCGAATAATTTGCGGCGCAGCTGCTTCAGCGGCATTAATTGTATTATCAGCAGTCACCGAATCAACCGTAACCGCTGGAGCGGCCGGAGCAGTCGTATCAATTGTTACCGTTAGTGCCGGTGAGCTCTGCGAAGCATTACCAGCCGCATCAGTCTCAGTAAATGTTATTGTATGATTACCCTCAGACAGTGGTGTCGTCGGAGCTACATTAACCGGACCAGGGCCAGTGCAATTTACCGTCCCATTTGCAACCCCATCTACGTACAACGTCAAGGTACTGCCTGCCTCAGTGCACATCAGCGTAAAGGCTGGTTTGGTTTTATTCGTAATATTATCCGAGTTGCTATCACCAGTATCTGAAGCAGCGGTCATATCTGGAGCGGCAGCCGGTGTTACCGGTGGCTGTGAATCACGCCACTGGGCGTACAGTGTCACGTCACCCGTTAGCTGAATATTGGCACCAGCGGCGTAAGGCGTGCCTGTACCGTTTGCCTCGGTATTCCAGCCAGTGAACGCATGACCTGCTTTCGTGAAGCTATTTGCTGCTATCTGAACAGTACTATTATAATTGCCAACTGTATCGCTCATTGTCCCCGTGCCAGTATTAGCATTGTAGTGAATTTTATACTGGTTAACCGTCCACTTGGCGTACAGTGTTGCGTTAATGTCTGGCATGGTGTCGGTACCAAAGTTCCATGGATTAGCAAACCCAGTATCTTTATACCAACCAGCGAACGTGTGGCCAGTCTTAGTTGGTGGGGTCGGCTCAGTTGCCTTAGTACCATACTCTACTGTTTGTGATGGTACAGGTGAACCACCCTTCGAGTCAAAAGTAAGCGTATAGTTATTCTTGCGCCACTGGGCATACAATGTTATGTCACCAGTCAGGTGGAAATTATCACCAGCCGCATACGCTGTACCGCCACCGTTAGCCATCGTGTTCCAACCAGTGAAGGTGTGACCTGTTTTTGTAAAGTTACTATTCGCTAACTGTACCGTAGCATCATAATTACCAACAGTATCTGGTGTCGCGCCGCTACCAGTATTCGCATCATAGTGCACCTTATACTGATTCACTGTCCACTTAGCATGAAGTGTTGTATCGGCTGCTGGCATCGTGTCAGTTGTAAAATCCCAAGGTTGCGTAAATCCAGCGTCCTTATACCAACCAGCAAACGTGTGGCCTGTTTTAGTTGGTGCTGTTGGTGCTGTTGCCTTCGCACCAAATGCCACTGTTTGATCCGGTACGTTAGAACCGCCCTTGGTATCAAAGTGCAATGTGTAGTTATTGACCTGCCACTGTGCATACAGCATTGTGTCAGCCGTCACCGTCACATTTGCACCAGCCGCATACGCTGTACCGCCACCGTTAGCCATCGTGTTCCAACCAGCAAAGGTGTGGCCTGTTTTTGCTAAGTTGCCAGTATTCGCTGCTGCAGCCACTGCAGCACCAGGGCGAAGCGTCTCCCCCGTTGAAGCTGGCACCGTACCCGCATCGGCACCATTTGCATTATAGGAAAGTGTGAGAAGGTTATTCACCGTAATCGTTAGATGCTTATCAAACGTCTGTCCAGCCTTGTTGGTCGATCGCACACAAATCGCTAGCGTAGTATTTTGCTCATAATCTGGTGACCGCGTCAACTTGATCGTATTACCATCAATCGTCACAAGATTATTTTGCGCCCCGGCACAGCCAAGCGTATAAGTAAAGTCACTCTGTGGGGAACCGACAGCATCGGTACTTGTCAGTCGACCCAATACCGTTCCAGCCGCACTGTTCTCATCAACATTCGTCACGCCAGTATAATCCACTGCGGTCACTGCGTATGGCGTACAGTCCTTGCCAGCATCAGCAATTATCCACGATTTTGTGTTCACTAAGTTACTGCGCTGCGCATCCGCCAGGCAGAACTTGCTATTACCACCGCCGAGCTTGACGTTATTATTTACTGTCTGTCCCTGCCACGCCATCAATGTTGCATCATAATTTGGAGTCGATATCTTTATTCCATTGAGTAATCCGTCTGCATTTGTTAATTGACGGACATCCCAATGTGCCAGTGACTGGTCAAATTTCTCAGCACCGGCAAGCGCTAGGAGAGCATCCGACAATCGTGCGGTATTCCACTCACCAATTGGCTGATTAAATTTCTTAGCGTATGCTAATACTGCCACCATCGTCGTTACTTTGCTAACATCCCATTTCTGAATCGGCTGATTAAACTCGTAGGCATTGGTAAACGTGTTATCCATGTCAGTAACCTTAGCCGTATTCCAGTTAGAAATGTCTTGGTTAAACTGACGAGCCCCAGAGAATGTACTATTCAAACTCTGGACATTGGCAGTATCCCATTGCCAGTCAGCGCCTACACCCTTTAGGTTCTTGGCATCTCGAAACATATACGCCAGACTTACCACCTTACCCATCCGCGGTTTATCGGTAGCCTTCACATCGAGATTCTCGGCACCATCAAAGGCATGCTCCATATTCAGCCACTCATTCGTACCCCACTGATCAATCGAAATAACTTTTAGCTTATCACCGGTAAAGTTAAAGAATATGCGCGGGAAAGCGCCGCTAATGCGAATCTGATACTCACCAGCTGTTGCATACGAACATACCGCATTACCCGTCTGACCGGTCAGCGTCACGCCATTACCGCATGCAACGTTGTAATTATAACCACTACCAAATGTCGGTATGGTAAACGTGTTGCCAGCTCCTTTTCGCGTATCAATAGTCATGACGAAGTCAGTTGAGTTGATAGGATCAGCTTTCGCCAACTGGCTTGATGTTAGGTAGTGCATTGTCAACACGCCGACAATAGCCGCAACTACCGCATTCGCCAGTAACAATCGCTTTGTCTTTTGTGTTATCTTCATGCGTGATGCCCCCTGTTATTATTGTATATTTCAGTATTTAGAGTACTAACGCCTACATTATACGCTAAGCATAAGCGTCTGGCAAGTAAAAATCATACTCGATCAGATTTCACACGAACATGATCCAGATCGCCCACACACTACATTGTTCGCATGCAGCCAACCATCGACGTTACCGCCGTCCAAATGCATACCTACCGCTGGCACAACCTTGACGACACCGCCGGCCCGAGCATAATTACTGACTGCATCAGTTAATTCATACTCACCACGCGGCGATATTTCAACATCAGCACAAGACTGGATAACTTGTTTGGTGAGGACGTATTTACCGATGTTAGCAAAGTGACTCGGCGCCTCTTCTGGCTTCGGCTTTTCCACGATCTCGACAAAATTGCCGTCTTCGTCTATCACAATCGCTCCGTACCGGCTAATGTCATCACCCGGTACTTCCTGAGCTAGTAGGCTACATTGACCGTCTGGCGTCGCCGCCAGGAGTCGTGCTACTTCACTGGAGCCATCAGCATTATACATAAAGTCATCACCCATCAGCACCACTGCCGACTCGCCATCCTCGAGATAGTCTGCCGCCAAAGCTACCGGCACTGCTGAACCATACTTGCCGTAGCTCGGCTGCGTCACAAAGTGAAGCTTCGCATCAATCGGCGCCACCAGAGCCAACTTGTCATCTTTGCCCTTGCTCCGCAAATAATCATTAAGTAAAATATTGCTCCGATAATAGCTCTCTAACTGTAAACTCTGCTCGCCAACCACAAAAATCAGCTCACGCACGCCGGCCGCCAAGCAGTCCTGCACCACATAATCAATCAGCGGTCGATTGCCAATTGGCAGCATGCATTTTTCAATTGATTTAGTAATTGGTAGCATTCGTGTGCCCCAACCAGCGACCGGAATAATAGCTTTGGTAATCATATTTCCTCCTTACATCTTGAGTTCTTTATGTGATTTCTGCAAAATATCCATCATCTCCGCGTAGCGCATCTCGCCAGTAGAGATTTTGGCATAGAGATAAACAATATTATCTACTACCTCAATATTAACCTTAATGTCTTGATCATACAACCAGGCCATGAAGCTTGGGTTGAGCAGCTCAAAGCTCGTCACCTGATTTTCATCAGTGGCGTAGACCTGGTAGCGCTTGTTAAAATCACCCCACTCCAGCTCTACCTTTTTATAGCCTGACGGCGCCCTAAACCGTTTCAGGAAACGTGAATCCCGACGCTCCACTAAGATCCCGCCGTACGACTTTGGTAAATTAACCTGCCCGATAATGTACGTGATTGCCGAATCACCACTTGAAGTATCGGCCACATAGGTGTATAGCTGCACCAATAAATTGCCCGTCCAGAACCCAATGATATGGTTGTTGATATCAGTACCCTTAAAGCCGCCCTTAAATAATTCACCGCGGGTCGGTAGCAGTAACCGCCCCCAGTCCGGACTGAAGTACATGTCGTATTGCGCTGCAAACTGCTGCATAGAGGCAACAAGCTGGGCAGGATCTTCCGTTTCCTGATCAATACTATCCAGTAGCCAGCCATCACCCGAGCGCACAAAGTTCCACTGCTCACCAAACTCGCCCGTGTCACGATGCAGCACCGCACCGCTCGCCGTGTCAACCAGCTCATCATTTGCCGAGGCAACAAAACTCACACTCACGCAGTCATTCTGATCATTCGCATCATCATACGCCCGGGTGATAATCGCTTCACTGACCGCCACATTCTTCATACGATTGACTCGCCCCATCTGTTGTAGGGCATACAACATTAGTCTGATGTGCCGCGCATAATTCGGCGTGACGTATTGCTGAATTGATGGCAAATCCATCCGCTCCCAATCATATTGAAACCGATTAAATACCGTTGTTGCATAATTGACAATACCCTGTTCGTTCCAGGCGCTGTCCTGGGTAGCTGCTTGCTGAACGGCCTGTTTTGCAGCCTCGCTGCCTTTGCGAAAACGGCTGATCTTATCTGTAAATGCCCCGATAATCGCACCGACCAATGCCGAGATGGCCACCAGGATAAAAATAACAACACCGCCGAGTAGGTAGAACAAGCTGGCGAGTAGGCCGGCCAAAAACCCGACCGCTATGGCGGCCATCTTTGACTGAGTGGCTCTTTTCACAAAACCACTTACCGAAATTGCAATTACCATCGGTATCCCGAAAAGGACAACGCCACCACCACCGCCAGAACTTGACCCGCCGCCACCGGCTCGCGCGAAAAAGAGTAACTGACTGAGAACTACTAAACCATACATAGACCCATTGTACCGCGTTGTATGGCGATCGCCAAGGTCATGAGTGCCCGATCAGCGCGAGACCGAGCAAACGCTTGCCACGCATTAGTTTTGAGGTAGTAACTTTTATCCTGATGACTATTTTACAACAGCAAGAGCAATCTCGAGCCCAGCCCCTTCAACCGTCACTGTCGACTGATTGTCATGCACCTCGCCAAACACCGCCAGCGTCTCAGCAGCAATCACCTCCGCATGCTCATCGATCGCTTGGCGGAGCTGCTCGTCATTCGTCGTCAGCTGCAGCATAATCCGATCGTCCACTTGCAATCCCGCCTTCTTGCGCGCACTCTGCACGTGACGGATGACTTCACGCATCAAACCTTCGCGTTTGAGCTCGGGCGTCAATTGCTTGCTAATTTCGATCCAATTCTCTGGCTTGATCACGCCCTCGGTCACATCATAGTCCGCCAAGTGCTCGTCTAAATTCTCAATCCAGCGAATTTCCTTAACATTTAGCTCCTCGGCCATAATCTGCTCGTAATACTCAGCCAATTTCGCACCCGCATATGCCGCAAACTGCAGCGGTTGGCGAACCTTAATTGATGCTTGATGCTCATCTTGCTTCATACGCAAACTAAGACCATTGTTGATCAATTCACGCGTACGGGACATGTCGGCTAGAACCTGCTCATCCACCGCACCAGCTGGCAGCCAATCCTTCAAGTGAATCGACTCGTTATCACCCGTCAGGTTATGGTAGAGCTCCTCAGCCAAGAACGGCGTAAACGGTGCTAGCAGGTGGCTCAGGCGCACCAGCACGTAGTGCAGCGTGCGGTAGGCGTCGCTCTTGTCACCATCGTCTTCAGCGCCCGCGGCCCCTTTCGATGACCTCCAGAAGCGGCGACGGCTGCGGCGCACGTACCAGTTGGAGGCGTCGTCGAGGAACGGCAAAATCGGACTAAGCGCATCAGGAATGTTGTAGGCATCCATATTCTTTTCAACTTCTGCGACCAGCTGATGCAAGCGGCTGATAATCCAGATGTCAAGTGGATTCGTGACTACGTTAACTACGGTCGCGATATCCGTTGTCTCAGGCCGCTCGGCCGCCAATTGATTTAGCTGGCGCTCTTGGCCTCGCTTTGCCGGAAAGGCAAAGCCTTCGTCACCAGATATCGCTTGACCGCTCAGCGGATCAATCAACTCGCCGTCAAACTCCCAACCATCAACCTCAGCATACATCGTAAAGAAGTCGTACATATTCCAAATCATGGCCAGCTTCCTGGCCACATCGCCGACATCCTTATCGTGCAATGCAAAGTCCTCGCCATTGAGTAGCGGGCTACTCAGCAGCAAAAAGCGCAAAGAATCAGCACTAAACTTATCCATCAGCTCATTCGGGTCGGTAAAGTTACCGAGCGATTTACTCATCTTGCGGCCGTCATTACCCGCCACCACACCGGTGGTGATGACGTTGCTGTAGGCATTTTTATGCTGCACGCCTGCCTCACCAAAGGCACCGATTTCTGCCAAGGCAGCGTTGACAGCGTGCACGTAGTAGAACCACGCTCGCACCTGACCGATGTACTCAACGATGAAATCCGCCGGGTAATTCTGCTCAAACTTGGCCTGGTTTTCAAACGGATAATGCAGCT
>CAUUMU010000031.1:0-10061 GCA_963546435.1 uncultured Candidatus Saccharibacteria bacterium | reverse complement strand
TATCATCGCCAACCTTGATCTGTCCGATCCGGCGAATATCCACCCGCTGCGAGGCGTAAAACTTCAGTGCGTTACCACCCGTCGTGGTCTCAGGATTACCAAACATCACGCCAATCTTCATGCGAATCTGGTTGATGAAAATCACTGTGGCTTTCGATTTGTTGATGATACCAGTCAATTTGCGTAGTGCCTGGCTCATCAGTCGTGCCTGCAGCCCCATGTGCGAATCACCCATATCGCCGTCAATTTCCGCTTGTGGCGTCAATGCTGCCACCGAATCCACCACGATCAGATCCACCGCGTTTGAGCGCACCAAGGTTTCGGTGATTTCCAACGCTTGCTCACCGTTGTCTGGCTGCGATACCAGCAGATTTTCGGTGTCCACGCCCAACCGCTTGGCGTAGCTCGGGTCAAGCGCATGCTCAGCGTCGATGAACGCTGCCGTACCGCCCTGCTTTTGGATTTCGGCAATGGCGTGCAGCGTCAACGTTGTTTTACCGCTAGACTCCGGGCCGTAAATCTCAATGATGCGACCCTTTGGATAGCCGCCACCCAGCGCCAAATCGAGGCTCAACGAACCCGACGGAATCACCTCAACATCAACTTTGTGCGCCTCACCGAGTTTCATGATTGAGCCATCACCAAACTGCTTGGTGATTTGATCCATAGCTAGACCCAGCGCTTTTAATTTCCCGTCATCAATCTTTTTCTCTGGCGCCTGAGCCGTGCCAGTTGCGGCATCTGTTTGATGTTTATTATCGGTTTTCGCTGCGCTAGCCATACCTCTCCCTCCGTTATCTTATGCTGTATAGTATACCATAAATCAAGCGCCTACCGCGAGTGGTGAAACTTTGCTATAATGGAATCATATGAAACGACAAGCAGGCTTTACGGTAATCGAGGTGCTAGTGGCAATTATATTTCTCGGCGTGGCTACCGCAGTGGCATTCACCCAGCTGGTGACAATCCAGCGCGAGCACCAAAACGACCGGAAAAAAATTGCTATTAACGCCATGCATTACAGCCTCGAAGAAGCCTATTACAAGCAGCACGGTTTTTATCCAGAAAAAATCACCGACGAGACGCTGCCGACCATGGACAAGGAATTGCTCAAAGATCCGAGTGGTAAAAAGCTTGGCGACAATGGCAGCACCTATCGCTACGA
This sequence comes from uncultured Candidatus Saccharibacteria bacterium, assembly GCA_963546435.1. Taxonomy (GTDB): domain Bacteria; phylum Patescibacteriota; class Saccharimonadia; order Saccharimonadales; family Saccharimonadaceae; genus Nanosynbacter. Next base: position 8,896 of record CAUUMU010000031.1, on the reverse strand, counting down.
GCCAACAAACTGTACCGGCGGTAAGTGCAAATCATATTCGCTCAGAGCCACGCTTGATGGCGAGGCAGATTTCGTCAAGGACAGCCGCCACAAATAACTAAATTGTAGCCAAACTAATCGTAACAGACTGGCCGGCCGTTCTTGAAGGCCTCGATGGCGTTGTTGAGGATGGCCACTTGATGCTTGGGATTGGCCACGTAATGAAAAATATAGGTCGTCTCCTCACCCTCAGTACTGAGGCGAATTGTGCCGTAGTTAAAGATCGTCTGGGCGATGCCGGCCTGGAAAAAGCTAGCGTCCTCGATACTACCGAGGCTGACTGTTTGCTCGTGCCGAACGAAGAGGCTCTGTTGGATTTCCTGGATGACACTTTCATTAGTCATGAAAAAGTGATTCTGTAGATACACCCACAGGGTGATCGCGCCGCCCAGCACCACCAAGGCAACGAGCAGCAGCGCAATACCCAGCACTGCCCCCGGATTCACCGCCGGAAACAGCGGAATATTGGCAGTTAACGACGAGAACGAGGCCGCAAATACCAGCAGCACCACGACCAACAGAAGGGTGATGGCCGTCGGGATAACCATACCGATCGGGTGGCGCTTGATGTCGAGGATGACATACTCGCCCTCGCTGAGATTGAGCTGCGGATAATCGCGAACGGACTGGTCGTGACGCGCCTTGGTCTCTGGGCTGACTGCGGGAACGGTCGGCTCAAGCGGCCGCGCAGCATGAACAACATTTGGTTCGTTAGCGTACTGGGCACGGATCTGCGGATTGAAATTCTGCCCCTCAATCATCTCTGGCTGGATGGTGACGTGCGAGGCTGGCTGTGGCTCAATCGGCGGCGCGGTCGTCGCCGGTGGCGGTGTCGCGGCAGCCGGCGGATGATGATACAGCGGCCGACCATCAGAATCATACGCAACCGGCTGGGTATAGTCAGGCTCAGGGTTAGTCTGGTTCGGATTCATTAGTTCTAGTATAGCATATCGACCGAATTATGCGACGTCGCGAGCATGTTTTGTCCGATTGTTATGGCGTGGATTACGCTGCGCCACCCGCCGCAGATCCTCGTGCGCATCAAACTCGTCAATGATCTTATGCCCCAGCATCCGCTCCATCACATCCTCCAGGCTGACGATACCAACCGTCTCGCGAAACTCATTCACCACGATGAACAAGTGATGCTGCACTCGCAAAAATGCCGCCAGTGCATGCTGCAACGTCTGATCCTCGCGGATGTAATACACCTTTTTCTCCATGACCGCTCGCACTCGCCTACTTGTTGACGAACGGTTAATTGTCAGTAAGTCTTGAATGTATAGCATCCCTACCACATGATCAATATCACCCTTGATGACCGGAAAGCGGCTATGTCCGGTCTTGTGCAGCGCATCCAATACCAGGGGCCCCAATACCTCGTCCTGATCCACCGTATCAATCACACTACGCGGTGTCATCACCTCCTTGACCGGCACCGTATCAAACGACAGCACGCCAATGACCATCTTTTTCTCATCCTCGCTAAGCGCCTCACCCGCCTGCTCGACCATAGTGACGAGCTCTTCTTTTGACTCAATGTCATAGCCGTCATTGGGCATCGGCGCCACCGAGCGAATCATCGCAAACAACGTCGGAAACTTCTCGATGAGCGCCAAAATTCGCCCCTCATACCGCTCGTAAAGCCGCTGGGAATATTGTTGCCACAATGAAATCCGCGCCACTGCCCCTATCTCTAGTGCGATCACCAGCGAAATGATAATACCCAGCAGCCAATGAAACAGCTCCACACCGATGACACTGAGCGTCACCAACAGCACCGCTGCGATCACCCGCTGCAGCGAAAAAATATCCCGCATCAGTGCATGTCGCTTCAACAAATGCTGCGCATCCTGATCACCACGACGCGCTCGCCGCTGCAGCTCAAACTTACTGTGTGACGAGGCCTGCGGATGAACGCCCATGACTATTACGAGCAATATCAGCACTATCACATACAGCATTCCTAGCAAAATATCGCTCATGCTGTTCATTGTATACTTTTTATGCTATAATAGCCAGAGTTAATTTGGAGGAAATATGAACGGAAAAACCTGGGCTATCTTTGCAATCGTTGTCGCGGCTATCGTCGGCGGTATGATTTATCTGTCAACACAGAATCGCTTGAATGTCAGTGATATCTCGCGCGACGCCGCCCTGCGCGTTATGCCAGCCGAAGCGCGCACTGGCGACATCGGTGAGCACACCATCGGCAACACCAATGGCAAAGTCTTGATGATCGAATACGGCGACTACCAGTGTCCAGGCTGCCGCACTGCTGCACCAGAAGCCAAGCGCGTGGCCGAGAAATACAAGGATCACGTCGCGCTGGTCTTTCGTAATTATCCGATCCCGTCGCTCCATCCAAACGCCCGAGCGGCGGCGGCGGTCGCCGAGGCAGCTGGGCTGCAGGGTAAGTTCTGGGAAATGCACGATCTACTCTACACCAACCAAGGTGCGTGGAGCAATGCCCGTGCCAAAGAACGCACCGACGTCTTCAGTGGCTACGCCAAGCAGCTGGGCCTGAAGGTTGATAAATTTAATGCTGACCTAGCCTCCGGTGCTGTCACGAAGAAAATTGACTTTGATGTGGCGGTCGGGCGACAGTTACAAATTGATGGCACACCAACCTTTTTCATCAACGGAAACAAACTCAACCTCGGTGACGCTAGCTCTATCGAAAATGCTGTCAAAGACGCCCTGAAAAAAGCCGGTGTCGCAGTTGATGAAGCAAAAAAATAATATCAAATTGATCAAAAGCATTAACTAGTGTCCAAGTAAAAATCACCCCGGTGCCTGTGGGGTGATTTTTATGCCGTCCCTTTTTAGGACATGCGCACTTATTGTGCTATGTATGTTTGCCATTTGGCAGGCACCACATCCACTGCGACCTTTTTGCGCCGACTGGTCGACACAACATTGATTGCTATTGGCATGTGTTTCGTACTCCTTTGTACTAGTGCAGCCTCACGCGCTTCGACCTTTATTGCCCACTTTATGATAAGCAGCGACATGCTTCGGCGCGAGACACATCAGCCATCATAGCAAAGACTGATACGAACGTCAAGCGGAAGTCACCCCCGATCTGACCCCTGATACCAACCTCAAAACAAGCGCAACCGCTTGGCGAAGATATACACAATACCGATGAGCAGCACCGTGAACCCGGTAATTACCGGATACGCCCACGCTTCGCCCTGAAACGGCAGGGCAATATTCATGCCGTACATACCATAAAACACATTCGGGATGGCCAGGAGAATGGTGATGGCGGTCAAGACTTTCATTCGCTGGTTGAGGACATTATTGGCGATGGTTGAATAGGCGTTATGGATGCTGGTGATGGTCTGGCTGTTGGCGGCGACCATGACGAGTAATTGCTTGACGTGCAGCACCAGATCACCCAGCGCCTCGAGGTCGCGCACCGTGAACAGGCCGCGGCGATTGAGCGCTAATTGGCCGAGCACGCTCGCTAGCCCCTCGAGACTCGAATGAAACTCGTTGAGGCTATCTTCAATAGCCACAAACTCAATAAAGTCAGCGTTTTTCACCTCGTGGCGCGACAGCCGGTGTCTGGCGGCAGCGATATTACCAACAAGGTCATGGATCTGCTGCTCATACGCAGCCACCGCACAAGCGATGGTCGCTGCGAGGAGGGCGCCGGGCTTGTCGGTCGTGGTCGTGAGAAACGGCTCGGCGGCTCGCGGCGAGAAATTATTGGCAGGATTAATCGTTACAAACTGGGTTTTTGATACAGCGGCCAGCAGCGGTGCGGTTTTTATAACATCGTCTCGAACAAGCGGCAGCCGCACAAAGACATACTCAATGCCGCCGCTATATTCCATCCGCGGCAACTCGCGCACATCAGCCGCGTCACGGACGATATTTTCGTCAAGGCCAAACTGCTCAGCCAATTCATCTGGACATAGCGTACCGCTGGCATGCGCCCACACGCCACGATGAAACTGATGCGTTTGCCCTAACGAATCACCCATACATCGCCGCTCAAAGTAGCCCACCGTCATGAGAAAATTATACCCCAAAAAATACCACTCTGGCAATTAGCCGCGCAGTCGCTTTTCCCTGACCGGTATCACCGCAATCATCGCAACAACCATCAGCCCTGAACTGATCAAAAATACCTGATGCAGCCCATCGGTAAATGCATGGAGAATGACATCGGTAAATTCGTCCTGCTGCCGGCTGAACTGCTGTTTTGCCTGGGCCTGGGCCGGTGCTGGTAGCCGCTCAAACTCTTGAGCTGCCGCCTTGGCAATTGTCTCTTTTTGGGCATTCAGCCGCAGCAACACGTCAGCGTTCAGCTCACCAGACAGCATCTGCTGGGCAGCCGGTGAGCGCTGTAAACTCTGAATATATGACAGCTGATGTGGATCACCGACATGTGCTAGGATGCCAGCGGTTAATACGCCCGATAATACTGCCGCACCAATTGTCGAGCCCAGCCCACGAAATAGCTGCACGCTGGAGGTCGCCGCACCGAGGTCTTTTTGCGTAAACTCATTCTGCACCGCCAAGGTCAAGATCGGCATCGCCGCGCCGAATCCAAGCCCAACAAATACCGCCACGATAGCTTCGTGCCAATATGGCGATTCTGGCTGTAGAATTGTTAGCACGGCGACACCGACCGCCGTTAGCCCAAAACCGGCCACTATCCAGCGTTTATATGCACCGGTTTTAGCAACCAGCCGACCGATAGTTATCGAGCTTGTTATACTGCCTGCTACCATCGGTAGCAGCATCAGCCCAGCCTGCGAGGCAGTGGCGCCAAACACCTGCTGATTGAACTGTGTTAGATACAAAATTGCCCCCATAAAGGCCGCGCCAAACAAGCTAGCCGCCGCCATAATCAAACTATATGTCCGATTGGCAAAGAACCGTAGCGGCAGAATCGGCTGTTTGGCTCGCCGCTCAATCACAATAAAGCCCAGCGCCGCCAGTACTGATATCGTCAGCAGCACGCCCTGAATCAGCACTAGGCTGACACCGCGCTCGATTAGTCCCTTAAAGATCATCTCTGTATTGTCTACCGCCAGCACCAGCGTCGCCAGAGCAATGGTGATAAACAGCGCACCGAGGTAATCGGGCTTGTGCGTGCGGTCGTGCTTGATCTGCGGGCAGTAGCGAATGATGAGTATGGTGGCAATCGCCCCGATCGGCACATTGATCAAGAACGTCCAGCGCCAATCACTGACCACACCAAACAGCGACACGCCATCAGTCAACCAGCCACCCAGCAGCGGCCCAGCTACTGAACTCACGCCAAATACCGCGCCGATGAGGCCCTGCCATTTGCCGCGTTGTTTTGGCGGAAAGAGGTCGCCAACAATAGTAAAGGCGTTCGCCGTGATGATACCGCCGCCGATGCCCTGTAGCGCCCGCCACGCGATCAGCCACTCGACTGTCGGCGCCAGGCCACTCAGCAGCGAGCCGATGGTAAAGATACTCACCCCAGCCAGCAGTAGCGGCTTGCGGCCATACATGTCGCTCAACTTACCAGCCAGCGGCACGGTCACCGTGGTGGTCAACATATAAGCGGTCACGATAAAGCCAAGCGATGAGAAGCTATTAAATTCCTTGACAATCGCCGCCAGCGCCGTCGAGACAATCGTTTGATCCAGCGCCACCAAAAACAGTGCGCTCATCACCGCACTCATGACGATTAATTTATTTCTGATCGATAATTCGTGTAGCATTGTTTGTTACCTTTCATGTTATTCAAGTATCAGTAGCCCATAAATGTAAGAGTTCTCAACTACCCAATATGATTTACACTATACACCCAAGTGCAATATTTTACGCCGGATGGGCGGTGGGTGTCAAGCCGAGCTGCCGCAAGTGACACCGTGCCGTGAAGCCTATCACCCAAACCACCCCGATACCTGCAATGCAAAATAGCCGCAATGACATTCTACGGCAGCAGCCTTATAGCGTCGTATCCTTTTTATAATTTTTCTTAGCCTCTAGCAAGCGGCGATTTTGTTCAACTTTATCTTTGATCTCAAAAATTTCAACTGGATACTTTTCATCTAGTTTAGCAATTTTTGCAGCAACTGCTTCGGAAATATTGATATCAAATCGGTCGGCAAATTGAATCGCATAGATAATGATGTCAGCCAGCTCGCTTGCCATATCTTCTTTTGTGCCAATATGCGTGTCGTTCCATTGAAAATATTCAAGCAACTCATTGACCTCCAACGATAACGAAATTGCTAAACCACGTGAATCCTTCGTCTTATCCCACTGACGAGCACAGACGTGACTCATTACTAACTTTTGTACTTCTTCAAATGTCATGCTGTCTCCTTTATCTATTGTCACGTCTTATGGTGCTACTGATAGCTCAGTCCCAACCCAGCCTCGCCAAAATTCTTACTTGACCAGTCGCAGCCGCTCAACCAGCCAGTCTCTTGGCAGGATTGATAAAAACCAGCCAGCGCGCGGGCCGGAATCTTTGCCAATGAGCACGCGGTAGATGGTGGTGAAGAGTTCCCGTGGCAGCAGTAAGCCGCTTTCCTTGTAGGCGTAAATTGCTTGATGAAACCAATTACCATCAGCCTCAGCCGGCGCGTCGGCGATGTCGTCAGCCAACCGCCATAGGTATTCTTTTTGCTCTGGCGAAAACTCATCGGGATGTACCTCGTCTGCCAAGCGAAACTTCAATGACTCAGGCGCCCATCGCTCCAGCCACCGACTGACATAGCCTAGTTCCGTGATGATCACTGCTTCTTCCTCATCGACGATGCGGGCGTATTCCGGACTGCGCCGCAAAATCTCCATCGTTTTTGCCATGTCGCACAGCGCCGCTTGGTATGAAATAACTAGATGCGAGAATGGAATTGAGCTAACCGCTGGATGATTCAGCCCGTCAGTACACAGGAACAATAGCTGTTCGTCGAGCTCATTTTGTGGATGCTGCTTCATCGTCGCGAAGTCGTCAACCAGCCGCACCAGGCTATCGGTCTCATCAAAATACAGCCGCTTGGCCGGCGAATACCGGAGCATAAAATAGCGCACTACCTCAGGCGGCAACATATCAACAACATCGTGCGCGTTCACACCGGTACCTTTGCTGGCACTCATCTTTTTCGTATCACCAGTGCGATTGATAAAGTCGTACGGCACCGGTACTGGCGCATCAATGTTATAAACCTCGCGGGCGATCCGCTTACCGGTATCATACGAGCCGCCCTTCGTCGCGTGATCACGACCGAACGGCTCAACATCAACCCCGAGCAACCACCATCGCCCCGGCCAGTCCAGCCGCCAGTCCAGCTTTACCTGCCCGTCATCATACCGAACTGTGTGCTCCGAGTCATCGTGGCTACGATAGGTAATCGTTCTAGCATCGCTATCCATGCTGATGAACCGGCGATTTTTCAGCCGACCATGCTCCATGATCTGAATTGGCGACCACTGGTCATCCAGCTGCCGGCCCGATACCTCCTGGATGGCCGACTTGGCTTTGTCAATGCGGCTCAGCGAGCGCTCAATGGCCGGCACAAAAAACCCGCTCCGATACTTATCGCTAGCATAGATCACGTCCATGGTGACGCCAATTTTATCAGCACTGTCGAGGAATGGCTTCAGGCAAAAATCCCCCCACGAATCATACCGATCATCTGGCGAGGGCACCGTATAGAGCGGCATACCCAAGTACTGCTCGTAACTAGCTGGCAAATTAACCGGTACTTTACGAAAGGCGTCCAGGTTATCCGAAACGTGAACGTGGCGCGCCCGAATGCCTGCTTGCTTCAACGCCCGCACTACGGCGTCAGCGATAACGATTTCACGCAGATGACCCACATGATACACACCTGACGGCGATGCACCCGAGGAGACTAACACTTCTTTATCCACATTCCGAAACTGATCTACGATATCATCAAGCCATTTCATATGTGCTATTATACACTATGAAAATATTATTCTGCGCATTAGCCCAACTATTTGCCTTATGAATATGCAAAAAGCAGTTATATTATTCGAGAAGATCCGCGACTTACCCTACGGAACAAGTGGCAGCGATGAAGTATGGTCGTGTTACCAAAAATGCGTGTATTTACAGCGAGAATTACAAAAAGTTGACATAGCAAGCCGGTTGTTAATTGGCGTATTTAATTGGCAGGATTTACCAATACCTGATCGTATTCTTAAACTACGTCAATGTCGAAACGAGCGACACGTTATGCTTCGTGTATTTATTAATGGATCAGTCTGCGACACTGACCCATCAGTTGATAACAAACTCGTATCAATTTTACCAATAGCTCAATGGGATGGAATTTCGAGTACGATAACTATGGCACCTCTCAAACGTCTGCGAATCTATCAACCACATTCCCTACACGAGCGTATTTCGTCGCGATTGCGACATCAACTCTTTGGTTGTAATCCTGAGAAGTTTTACACCGAACTCGATGCGTGGCTAGCAGCACATAGAATTAAGTCTGGATTAACAAGACAAGAGCAGGAGCGGTAGCCACCCTACCGCCAACTCTCAAATTTCATTCCCACCTAAACAGCTTAATCGCCACGATATAAATAACAACAACCCAAGCAGCGACAGCGCCGATTTGCGGCAGAGCCTCGATAAAACTGGCATGCTCAGTCATGATCAAACGGAAGCCATCGGTAATTGGCGTCATCGGGATAAACTGGGCGGCACCGCGTAACCACTCTGGGAACATGTACAGCGGGAAGAACGCACCAGACAAGAACATCATCGGAAAGGAAATCAGGTTGGTTAACGGCGCAGATTGATTTTCATTCTTTGCCCAGCCACCAATCAATAGACCCAGGCCTACCATCATAAAGGCCGCCAGCACCGCCATAAGGA
>CAUUMU010000030.1:0-10431 GCA_963546435.1 uncultured Candidatus Saccharibacteria bacterium | reverse complement strand
TTGATCGCGATACCATTGAAGCCATTGCCGAAAACCACGCGGTCAATCCAGGCGCACGCTCAGCTCAAAAAGTCTTGGCGCGTGAAGTCACCGACATCGTTCACGGTGTTAATCGACGCGAATCAGTGGAGCGGGTGACGGAGGTACTGTTTGGTGGCGGCGATTTCCGGCAATTGTCAGACGACGACTTGGATACCCTGGCCAAAGAAATTCCACGTGTTGATGTCGGCGTCGGCGTGATCGAAGCGTTGGTGGTCTCTGGTGTAGTCAGTTCTAACGGTGAGGCGAGGCGCCTCCTCAAATCTGGCGCCATCAGCCTCAATGGCGAAAAAATAGCTGAAGACCAAGCCGTTAACGCCACGTCGCTACTCAAAAAGGGTAAAAATACGTTTGTATTAATTATGGAAGGAGAATAGTCATGGACTCAGTCAAACAACACGTATCAGCAGAAGCAGCGGCCAACATCGAGCGCTGGCTAACAGAGCCAAAATATGCTGAATATAAGGTAGAGCTAGAGCAGATGATTGCAAATGAGCAGTGGCAAGATCTGGAAGACGCATTTTTCAAGGTAATTGAGTTTGGTACTGGCGGTCGACGCGGCACGACAGGAGTCGGCTCAAATCGCATCAATCGCGTCACGATTGGTGAATCGGCGCAAGCACTGTGTCGCTATGCCCAGCAGTTTGATCCTGATGCGCCAGCAAAAGGTGTGGTCATTGCCTGCGATACGCGCTTAACCTCGCCAGAGCTAAGCCAATACACTGCGCGGGTGTGTGCCGCCAATGGATTTAAGACATATATTTTTGATAGCTTTCGGGCGACTCCGGAGCTGAGCTTTGCTGTGCGACACCTTGGCTGTGCTGTCGGAATCGTGATTTCAGCCAGCCACAATCCACCGACTGATAATGGCTTTAAGGCGTATTGGAATGACGGCGCACAGGTGGTGTCGCCGCATGACCGAGGTATCCTAGACGCGGCGGCAGCGGTGACCGAGGTGTTAGCTGAGCCAGATTTTGAGGCAGCAGTGACTGAGGGCAAGATTACCATTATCGGTCAGGATGTTGACGAGGCGTACTATGCTGCGGTACTGGCGCAAGCTGACGGTCAGGAGCGTGATTTGACAATCGCCTATTCACCGCTCCATGGTGCGGGGCAGACTAATGTCCTACCGGTATTGCGTCGGGCTGGATTTACTCAGATTACGACGGTTGATGAGCAGATGGTGCCGGATGGCAATTTCCCGACGATTGCTAATCGTAAGCCAAATCCCGAGGAACGCGCTGCTAACGATATGGTCGTCGCAAAGATGATGGAAATATCAGCTGACATTGCGATTACCAACGACCCTGATGCTGATCGAATTGGTGTAATTGTGAATCATCACGGCCAACCGATCTATCTGACTGGCAATCAATCCGCCGCACTTGCGACTGATTATGCCCTCCGGAAATTGCAAGAGCGAGGCGGCGTCACCCCGCAGCATTACATCGTTAAGACCATCGTTACAACTGATATGATGAAGGCGCTGGCAGATAGCTATAGTGCTACCTGCTACGGCGACCTGCTGATTGGCTTTAAGTATATCGGTGAAGTTATTCGCCAGAAAGAAGGCACTGATGAGGTGTTTGTGCTGGGTGGTGAGGAAAGTTATGGCCTGCTCAAGGGCGACTATGCTCGTGACAAAGACGGCGCGGTTGGTGCGCTGGCGCTCGCAGAATATGCGGCTGAGCTCAAGCAGCAGGGAAAAACGCTTGTTGATAGGCTGATGGAGCTGTATCGTGAAGTTGGGTTGTATGTGGAGCGGCTCGAAGTCGCCATCTATCCGGGTGCCGAAGGGTTTGCAACGATGCAGCAGATTATGAACTCACTGCGCACCGATCCACCAAAGATGATTGGCGATCAGGTAGTGTCAGCGGTGTCCGACTATCAGACACTGGTGCGAACGGCAGCGGATGGGACGACCGCAGCAATTAATTGCGTCAAGGGTAATGTACTGGTATTTGAGTGTGGTGATTCACGCCGCCGTATTACAATTCGCCCGAGTGGTACTGAGCCAAAGCTAAAATTCTATATACAGTGGCACGAAGAGACGACAAATCCAGAAGAGGACTATACACGAGTACAAGACGCCCTCAAGCAGCTATTCGAAGCGCTGCAGGCTGAGGCGCTCAGCCGAGTGCAATGAAATTAACAACCCCACTGGAACACATCAAAGGCGTCGGCCCTAAAACCGCCCAGGCGCTGTCAGCGGCGGGTTTGGAGACGGTAGCGGACGCCTTAGATTTTTTGCCGCGGGTGTATGATGATTATTCGGTGGCGGTTAATATCGCTGATCTTCAACCGGGTAAGGTGACGGTGCGGGCGCGCTGCGAGTCGATTTCCACGCGCATTGTGCGCCGAGGCCTGAGAATCACCACGGCAGTGCTGGCGGATGATTCTGGCAAGGTTAAGGCTGTTTGGTTCAATCAGCCGTATCGCGAATCGCAGCTGAGATCGGACGCCGAGTTCATGTTCTCCGGCCAATTTGGCATGCAATACAACAGCTATCAGATCAGCAATCCATCCGTCGAACTCGCCAAGTCAACTGATACATCCGACATCCACCATACGTCAGGCGTCCATCCGGTCTATAAATCCATCAAAAACCTCCGTCCCAAAACCGTGCAGGATTTGCTGAAGAATCTGCGCCCCATCATGGAATTTTTGCCCGAAACGCTGCCGGAGCACATCGTCCAGCGGCAAGCATTAGTCAGCCGCGCGGAAGCTGTTAAGTTCCTCCATGCACCGAAAAATCATCAGGAAATTGCTCGTGGTCGTGAGCGCTTAGCGTTTGAAGAATTGTTTGAGATGATTTTGGCGGCGCAGTTTAATAAGCAGGAACAAACCAAATTGACCGGCTGGCGTATCCCGTTCAATCAGCCGGTCGTCAAGCAATTTGTTGAGCAACTGCCATTCCCCTTGACCAACGCGCAGTGCCGCGCCGCCTGGCAGATTTTGCAAGATTTGGAGTCCGAACATCCAATGAACCGATTATTACAGGGTGATGTTGGCTCGGGTAAAACGGTGGTCGCTGGGTTGGTGGCGGCGGAGGTGGCGCAGGCTGGCTTTCAGACGGCCATCATGGCACCGACGGAGATTTTGGCGACTCAGCACGCCAAAACGCTGAATGAGCTGTTATCGCCGTTTGGCGTGTCGGTAGCACTGCTAACGGGGCATGTTAAGGGCGCCCCACGGCGGCAGCTGCTGGATAACTTGGCAAATGGTAATATTAACGTGGTGGTTGGTACGCACGCGCTGATTCAGGAAAAAGTGGCGTACCATAAGCTGGGGTTTGTGGTGATTGATGAGCAGCATCGATTTGGTGTCAAGCAGCGGCAGGCGTTGCTGCAAAAGGCAGATTACATGCCGCACCTACTCAGCATGACCGCCACACCGATTCCGCGGAGCTTGGCGTTGACCTTGTATGGTGAACTGGATATCTCGATTTTGGACGAGCTGCCGGCCGGTCGTCAGCCGATTGAAACGAAAATTTGGTCGCCAGCCTCAGCGCCGAAGCTTTATGAAACCATTGACCATGAGCTAGCCCAGGGTCGCCAAGCCTATGTCATCTGTCCGTTGATCGACGATAATCCTGATAATGACAAAAAGTCGGTCGAGGCGGAATATCACAAATTAGCGAAAACGATGTTTCGTCATCGCCGTGTTGGGCTGCTACACGGTAAACTGCCGCCAGAGGAAAAAGCGGCGGTCATGCAGCGGTTTGCGGACGGCGACATTGACATGTTGGTGAGCACTACGGTGGTGGAAGTTGGCGTCAACGTGCCGAACGCCACGGTCATGCTCATCGAAAATGCTGATAACTTTGGGCTCAGTCAGCTTCATCAGCTACGCGGGCGGGTTGGGCGCGGCCAGTACCAGAGCTTTTGTCATCTGATGATGTCGAGCCATGACAAGCCAAGCCAGCGCCTCAGGGAAATTGAGAAGTCTCAAGACGGCTTTTACTTGGCGGAAGTTGACCTGAAACTGCGCGGTCCTGGTGAGATCTACGGCCGAGCGCAGCATGGCGCACTGAACCTAAAAATTGCCTCGCTGAGCGACACGCCGCTGATCGCCCGTGCGCAAACGGAGGCCGAGCACTTTGTCAAAGAGGGGCAGGATTTGTTACAATATAACCATCTGGCGCGTGCCGTCAGTCGCTATCAGCGATTAACGACGCTAAATTAGTGAGATAAGTATGTATTCAGGAACCACATTTCACACCAAGTCAGGCAATCTGATGGGTGTTCATCAAAAAATTGATCGGGTCGCGCGGCGGCACATCGTGCAGCTGTTGCCGTCATGGTGCAACTTTCCGTCGAGCAAGGAGATTTTACATTTCGAGGGTAATAATGGCCCCGATGGTATCAAGCGGAAAAGTCCGGCCGTTGATGAGCCATGGCACTTCATTGACCCGCACGATCCGAATGATGTGGCGCTCCTCGAGATGGTTGAGCAACACATCACTAATCTGGCGGCGGCGCTGAGTGCTGATAACTGTGAGCGAGCAGCATTTGAGGCAGCATGGATGGCGCACGCGATCACTGATGGCTTGACGCCACCGCATCATTTTCCACTGGAGGAGAAATTGGCCCAGCTGCGCGGTGAGGGCATGGAGACCCGCAACTCGCTGATCAAAAAGAGCCTAATACCGGGCGAAACGGTGCTAAAAACCCTGCGCAATAACTGGGAATTTTGGGGCGCAAAGGGCGTGATGACTATGCACCTGGCGTTCGAGGCGGGTGTCGCCAGCGTAGTGGCCTACCAACGATTTGCCGCCGGCCTGCCGCAGCAGCGCGATATTGAGGAGGTACGCCAGGCGGGCTTTCGGGCGTTTTATCTCGGCTGCGTTCACGAGGTGGCGGATATGGCCATGTATGAAAAGTTTGCCAAGACTGGCTGGACGACGGAGCTGGCGCGGCAGACCAATCGCCAGCTGATGCCGCTGATTATTCGTGCGGTGGTACTAGGCTGGCTGAGTGCAGTGTGGCTGGCCGAGGAACAGCGTGCGCGTTAAACTCATCGCTGGTAAATTTGGCGGACAATTTATCCAGGCGCCGCCAGGCTCGACGACGCATCCCATGGGCGAGCGAGTGCGTTCGGCGATGTTTAATTCACTAGGTGAAATTGTGCGCGGCGCACGGGTACTGGATGCTTTTGCTGGCTCTGGTGCGATTGGCTTGGAGGCGCTCAGTCGCGGTGCCGAGTCAGTGGTTTTTGTGGAGCGAGACCGCGTTGCGCAGCGGGTCATTGCCGAAAATGTTAGCACTATGGGTGCCAGCGAAAACTCTATTGTAATAAAAACAACGGTATCAAATTGGCTGGAAAGCATGAGCGTAACAGAGGAGTTTGATATTATTTTTGCCGATCCGCCATACCACAACCCGCAGTTTTCCACAGTCTCGCGACTAATGGGACTTCTCAAACCGGGTGGACATATGGTATTATCACACTCAGGAATAGGTGAGGTGCCAATTCAGAACGGAATTGTTGTGGTGGACAATCGTAGTTATGGGGGTGCGCACCTCACTTACTTCCGTAAGGAGATAAGTGACTGACACCAGTGAGGTGATGATGGAGAAACGGCGAGACGAACACAATCACTCAGCTCTTCGCCCTGAACCCCTACCGTTATGGACGAAAATGGCGGACGTAGCAATGCGGCCGCTGATGTTTATGTTGGGCGGTTTTCGCCGAGACAGTATGCAGGAGACACACCCGTGGCATTGCCGGCGTGATATTGATCCGTCGCTGATAGATCCAGCGCTGACGGTGACGACGAATGGTGAGACAGACGAGCTACTACCGGGCCGCTTTTCATTTCTTTTTCATGCGCCAGGGCTCGTTGGCTGGCGGCATTATTCCGTACTGCGGGCTAAGCTGCCATTTCATATTGGCTGGGTAGTGCGTGAACGTGGGAGTGGTCAGGTAAAGCAGTCAATACTCCATCGCCTGCCAATCGATGATCAATACGTGCGAATGTTGAGTGGTCCAGCGCACCTAGAGACAGAGTTTTTTGCGGTACATCCTGACGGAACGCAGATCGGACTGGAGATTATAGACACTGGCGTGCTCGGTGATAACAAGTACCCAAAGGTACGATTATTATAAGGAGGAGGCGAGTATGAAAGAGCAATTTGACAGTGAAGCGCCACTACGGCCACTCCCATACGGTTTGCTAAAACGAATGGCGGACGTAGCGATATCGCCACTGCGGCTGCTGGCGGCTGGAGGGCGTGCATATGATATTAATCATTCCAGCCCATGGTCATGTCACGAAGTTGACCCGGATGCTATTGATCCGGAGAAAGCACTTATCATGCCAGAGGCCGAGGAAGAGGTGCCAGATAAAGGGACGCCACGATTTCAGATACCAGTTGCTGGCGGCTGGTATGAATATGGGGTACTGCAGCCTCAATTTGAGAGTAGTGGTGATGAGCTTGATAAGTTGCTATTCTATATCGGCTGGGTGTCGGTGGCTGGCAAGGCTGAGTTAAATGATCGGCCAATTGAGGGGGCGGTACGAGTGCTGCGTGGTCCTGATCCAACGGCGTTCTTTGCGGTCAATGGCTTGGGTCAGCAGCTAAGGTTGAAGTGTATCGGTGCAGGGCGGCTCGGCCCGAATGGACTCAATAGATATATTGCATCGTGGGCGCAGCTGTATTAGCAGGGGATTGTTGGCGGGGTGACAGGTCTAGCCTTGGTGAAAGAACGGTAATTAACTGATTAGTTTGTCAATCGCCTTGGCAACCTCGGCATCGGTAAAGTTGATAGTCGACTTTTTCTTAATAAACAGTCTCAGGCTACGAATAACATCGGGTGACTTGATAGCCTTTCTCATGTTGTCTTCGGTTAGCGCATCAAAACGCTTCCAGTATTTATCCAAATCACCTCTGAGCACTGATTTCTTGGTGAGGTTTACTAGGTGCTTTGCTGCAGTTCTAATTGTTGATAAATTGGTTAAGTCATAGGCAAAAATACGCTGTGAGCGAATCGGCTTTTCAAAGATAACACGGTGAAGCTCGACGCAGCGACCATTAGTTAAGATCACCCAATCAACGCCTTCGTTTGAGGCATAGTCAACAGCCTGTTTGAGGTGGCGCTCATTGAGGTCAATAGAGGTGGCCTTTGCTTCAACAATAAAATGAATTTTCTTATTTAACTGCACAACGTAGTCAACATATGTACCACGAATCATATGTTCTGTTTTAATCTCGTCAATGAGAGTATATCCAAGCACCATACTGAGTAGGCTATTGACCATCAGGCGTGCTGTTGACTCATCAGCATTGAGGTTTTCTTTCTTTGTTAAATATTTTTTACGATACTCACGTAAAGCCTTTTCACAAGCTTTTTCCTGGAAGTCTGTAGCCATAGTTACCCTTCGTTATTAACTAAACTTGCAGATATTGTAGAACAGTATACTCAAACTGTAAAGACATAAGCAATAGCTACCCATTATTCTGCGGCAATAATAAAACCCCACAATATTTCTGAATTGTTAGCTGCTGATTATTATCGATGGTAGAGCAGTAGGGGTGGGTTGAGGCGATGATCTCGGTATGTTCTGGGATAAAAAAATCTTGTGGTGCATCAGCGAAATTAATAAAGATATAAGCCCGCTTGCTGCCCAGCTCTCGTTTGATGCCGAGGACAAATCCATTACCGGTGTCCATCACCTCGAGCGTGCCGCGCTGCAACACTGGCATATTCCGCCGTAAGTGAAGCAGTCGTCGGTGTAGATGTAGGAGTGAGTCAGGGTGCATGGCCTGTGTCAGGACATTGGTTTTGGCCGCGTTAGTGTGAACGGGCAGCCACGGCTGTACGCTTGAGAACCCAGCGAACCGCGTGTCGTCCCATTGCATCGGCGTACGCTCCAGGTCGCGGCTGTCGATAGTAGAATGAGCAGGGCTAAAATTATCCTGAATATCCTCAGTAGTCAGCTCGCCATTAGTCATGCCAATCTCATCACCATAGTACATCACGCTAACGCCCGGCGTGAGCAGGTTGAGAAAGTGCAAGGCTCGCGCTCGCTCTGTTCCTAGTCGCGAGGCAATGCGCGGCTGATCGTGATTGCCGACGCAGAAAAACGGCTTGGCTGAATCTGCCGCCCGCAGATAATTCTCGATTTTCTGCCCAGTATGTTCCGCGTGCCACTCGTCCTGGCGATATTCCATAAAGAATGCCAACGCCTTCGGGTGGGCCGTCAGAACCTTGTGGTACTGCTGGTAAATATCGCCCAACTTCTCGTCCGGATAAAATTCAAACACCATCTGCTTGTCGTCATACTCATCGCAAACTGACGCCAGCTCATGCAGATATTCTTGAAAATGCGGCCCCATTTTACAGTGGTCGTGAATGAATGCGCCGTAGGCTTCAGGATCGCCGTGAAAATCAGGATTTGGCGAATCGTCACTAAACTCAGGGTCTTTCGAAATGCCCCAAATCGCGTCAACTCGCATGCCGTCTACGCCCATATCAAACCAAAATCGCACCACGTTTTTCATCTCGTTCCGAACTGCAGGATTATCCCAATTCAAATCTGGCTGCGTTTTCAGGAACGAATGGAGATAAAATTGATCGGTCTGCTCGTCAAGCTCCCACGAACTGCCGCCAGATAAACTTCGCCAATTATTTGGCTCATTACCGTCCCGCCCGTCACGCCAGACATAATAATCACGCTTGGGATTGTCCCGCGATGACCGCGCTTCCTGAAACCACGGATGCTGATCAGACGTGTGGCAGGGGACAAGGTCGATCATGACTTTAATGTCTAGGATATGGGCTTTTTCTAATAGCGCCCGAAAATCGTCCAGCCCGCCGAATGTCGGATCGATGGCTCGGTAGTCAGCGATATCATAGCCAAAATCAGTCAGCGGCGAGAGGAAAAACGGCGAAATCCAAATTCCGTCAACGCCCAGCCATGCCAAATAGTCCAGCTTTTCGGTAATGCCATTCAAATCGCCAATTCCGTCGCCATTGGTGTCTCGGAAACTGCGCGGATAAATCTGATATAGGGAAGCGACATCTTGCCAAGTTTTCATGGTTTAAGTATAAGCGAGATGAATAATTTGGGCAAATCGAAGGAAAACTAATACCTTATAGTACACCACCCCACTCAATCCTGCCCTCTCTACCTAAATCTTCTTTGGTGTTGATTCCGGCGTGAGAAAATACGTGCAGTAAGTTTTGATGAGTATAGTAAAACAATCTATCGTGATTACAACAGATCATAGACCATAACTTATCTTGAGCTTCTTCTGGAGAGCTAGAATTGATAATCTCGCATATCATACATAGAAAATCATTATCCTTAAGCTTTTCTATAAACTCTGGTATATATCGTTCCCATGAAGGACCTATTAGAACTCCTAATAACCATGGGAACTTTCCAAATATTAGATACTGTATGATATTACCATCAAGGTATGTCTGCAGGAGGCTTAGATTATCAGCAAAACGCTCTTGCAGGAGTTGGGTTGTCGGGAGCATAAAATTTTTATTTTTTAATTTTTCATAGTGATCTAATACATATTCAGGATAGTTTATTGTCGTAATATTTTCCAGATCTATATTATTAGCGACCCGAAGGAGGTTACCTGGATTAATTAGTCGTATTTTTGCTATTTTTGGCAGTATTATCCATGACTTGCTATCAATAATAGAGCCAACGATCAGGGATGTTATTTCGTTGATAATCAAAGAATAGTACTCGATTGAAATTCCATAAATCATGCTAGTATTCTTAGAAATTTTAGCATAGTGATCTAGAATAATTTGAATTGATTTGTATGCCTGCTCTAGTATATCTGCTCTTTCATATTCAGCAGCCTTCTCAAGAATCTCATGTAGCTCAATAGCTATATCTTTAGTAGCACAATATGCATCATATACGTTTGCTGCATATTCCTCCTCTGTTGCACCTTCTTTGAATATACCAGGTGATAAGTCTAAGTATTGCTCGTAGGTGTTTGCAAAATAATCTCTTATAGTTTTCTTTGCTGGTTTTCTGTTTTCAATTGCGCCAGTAAGACTATCTTTATAGGATTGAGTTTTGTTAATTTTTTCTTCGTTTGCCAACGAATCCAGGTGCGCTACGATAGCTTCCTTTAGATTTCTTTTTAGCGATGTAGCTTTATTATCTTTTTCTATAGAAAACCCTATCGTTCTTTGATGGGCGATATCAAATGGCAATTCTTCTATTCTACCCAGATCAGTATTTGCAACCTGGATCACTTTCTCCTCTGTGTGCTTGCCAATTGCATATCCAAGTTCAAACATCACGTTTTGATTAACGATACCTTTTCCAGACTTGCCTCTGTCAATAATGGATACGTCTGCAAGAAAAATGCCGCAATTATTAATCTTTTCCTTGATGGTGGCTCCTATGTTAAC
>CAUUMU010000029.1:0-11084 GCA_963546435.1 uncultured Candidatus Saccharibacteria bacterium | reverse complement strand
CGGCTCTCCAGAGGAAGTATGTCGTGAGACTAAGCGATTATTTAAGGAGCTAGACATTGAAGAGTGGGCTAATAAGGAGAGCATGCGGCTGTCTGGCGGTATCAAGCGCTTGACAGCATTCTGCATGGCAGTTATTTGTTCTCGTCAAATTATTATCTTAGACGAGCCAACAAATGACGTTGATCCTATTCGTCGTCGTTATATGTGGCGGGTTATCCGTAGCTTAACTAAGCAGGGTAAAGGGGTAATTGTGATTACGCATAATGTAGCAGAAATTGAATCTGTAGTTGATCGAGTCGTGATACTTCACCATGGTCAGTGTATCGTCGATAGCACTGTGCAGGAACTTCGGGGTGGTAGTCATGATCAATTAAGTCTCACAATGCTGCCAACTGATTCCTTTCAGGCGCAGAAATTGCCTGATTGGGCTGGTGACGGCGTACGCAAAGATGAACGTTATGTTGTTGCGGTGTCATTGCAGCAAGTTGGCGAGGCGCTTGAATGGGCTCGACGGCAGAAGAAAGAGGGCCGGCTCTATGAATATACAATTTCTGAGCTAACATTAGAAGATATTTATGTGAGAGTAACAGCAGATGGCAGCGAGGTATAATATGTCTTTTTTTAATCAATACAAACAAGTGATGCGGCTACAGTCGGCGCGATCATTTGGTACCCTAATCGTTTTTATGGTTCTTCAAATCATTATAGCCCTGGGTGTAGCAATTGGATTCACTTACTTAAATAGCGACCCCGGCAACAAGCAGTCGTTGCTATATCTCGCAACTGGCGCGCCGACGATAGTATTACTTATTACTGGCTTGGTCATGCTGCCATATCAGGTGTGTAGTGCCCGGCTTGAAGGGCATGGTGAATTTTTACGGACACTGCCAATTAACCGAGCAGCCATTGTGTTGGCTGATACAACGATTGCGTTTGTGTTAACCATTCCTGGTATCATCATATCAACCTTGGCGACGCATGTGATGTTTGACCCGGGATTCTCAATAGCAATTGGTATTATACCAATTTATCTACTCAGCGCACTGACATCTATCGGTGTTGGGTATGGGTTTGCGTATGCTATGCCACCAATGTTGGCTATGGCGTTATCTCAGGCCCTAGCATTTGTGGTACTAATGTTTTCGCCGGTAAATTTTCCAATGGAGCGTTTACCTGAGTGGCTACAGGCTGTACATCAGGTATTGCCGATTGATTCATTAGCACAGTTGATGCGTTCAATGCTTGCTGAAGGTACGTTTACGTTTAGTTGGGTTGCGCTTGTAAAAATAGCCGCGTGGTGTCTCTTTGGATTCTGGGCAGCTATTAAGGTTCTCAACCGGAAATAGGTGACCTATAACTAAAACCTTGGTGGCAATTACCCTTAAAAACTGCTATAATTCCCCTCATGACTAAACAACACGCCTACATCACTACTGCTATTCCTTATGTCAACGGTTTGCCGCACATCGGGCACGCCATGGACTATATGTTAGCGGATGTGTGGGCGCGGTATCAGCGGCAAAACGGCCGCGAGGTGCGTTTCCAAACGGGCGTGGATGAACATGGTAATAAGATCGCTGCTAAGGCTGCCAGTCAAAACCAGACACCGCAAGCCTATGTCGATCAAATGCATGGTAACTTCCAGAACATGATTGCCGAGTTGAATATTTCGGCGACGGATTTTATCCGCACGACTGATCCGCATCACGTTAGCGCGGTGCAGTATATTTGGCAGCGGCTGGCAGCGGCTGGCTATATTTACAAAAGTACGTACGAAGGCTGGTACTGCCAAGGTTGTGAGGCGTTCGTCACTGACAAAGAAGCAGCTGAAAATAATGGCATTTGTCCTGATCATCAGGCGCCATACCAACGGCTGAGCGAGGAAAACTATTATTTCAAGACCAGCGCTTTCTCGGAGAACATCCGTCAGGCCATTGAGTCAAACAAGATGAAAATTGTGCCAGAATTTCGTAAAAAAGAGTTTTTGGAATTGATGAAAGATGGCCTAAAAGACGTGTCAATTTCACGTCCGCGCAAGAACCTCAGCTGGGGTGTGCCAGTGCCGGGCGACGACACGCAAGTGATGTATGTTTGGCTGGATGCCCTGAGTAATTACATCACGGTCATTGGTTATCCTGATCGAGCTGATGAATGGCAGGCGTTTTGGCCGGCGGATGTACAGGTAATTGGCAAGGATATCCTTCGTTTTCATGCCGGGATTTGGCCGGCGATGCTGATGGCGCTGGATTTGCCACTGCCAAAGGCGCTGTTGGTACATGGCTTTATCAACGTTGGCGGTATCAAAATGAGCAAGAGTCTCGGTAATGGCGTTGGTCCAGCTGACGTTATCCCACACTATGGAGTCGAGGCATTTCGCTATTATTTCCTGCGTCACGTGCCAACGCAAGACGACGGTGACTTTACCTGGGAGAAATTTGAAGCAGCCTACAACGGCGAGCTGGGTAATGATCTCGGTAATTTGGTGCAGCGAGTGGCCAAGATGGTGCAGAGTTACCAAGCCGGCGTTATCGGTGATGCGCCGCAGTCTGAACACGATATGGGGCCATATCGTGCTAATATGGAAGCGTTGAATTTCAATCTAGCGATTGATGAGATTTGGCAAATTATCCGTTCGCTCAATCAATACATCGAGCGCGTACAGCCGTGGCAAGTTGCGAAGAAGCGTGATAAAGACCCCGATGCTGAAGCACACCTCGCAGAGATTTTGGCACATGCCAGTGGTACGTTACTCCAAGTATCCAACATGCTGCGTCCGTTTATGCCGCAAACTGCTGAGAAAATTCACGACACATTTGCTAGCGGTGTCGTACCATCACAGCTGACTCCACTGTTCCCGCGTCTTCATCTCCATACTCCTGATCCGCGCGCACCAAAAGCAGAAACTCAAGGTAAATAATGGCAAGCCCAGTAACGGAGAATAATACAGCGACAAGTTTGCGTTTGATTGATTCGCATTGTCATGTACATGATACGGAGTTTTTCGCGGATAATCGAGAGGAGCTGTATCAGCAGTCAATTGCAGCGGGTATCGGTATGATTTGCGTCGGCACCGACCAGCGTAGCAGTCGTCAAGCAGTGGAATTTGCTGCAAGTCGCGACTTTGCCTGGGCGGCAGTTGGCGTTCATCCGCATGACAGTAAAGATGGCTGGAATGACGTGGAGCGACTACTGAAAGCCAGGGCAGAGGATTCACCAATTGTGGCGATTGGCGAGATTGGGCTTGATTATTATTACAATCACAGCCCGCGCGATGTGCAGATTGAGGCACTGGAGGCACAGCTGCAGTTAGCGGTGGATTATAATCTGCCGGTTAGTTTTCATGTGCGTGATGGCGCGCCTGACCAGCCGTCGGTGTGGGATGATTTTTGGCCGATTTTTGATAATTTTCATGGTGTGCGCGGCGTACTACATAGTTTTACTGATACGCGCCTCAATTTAGATAAGGGATTTGCTCGCGGGTTGTATGTTGGTTTGAATGGCATTAGCACGTTCACTAAAGATCAAACACAGCGAGAATTATTCGCCTCCATCCCGCTGGAGCGATTATTGCTAGAAACCGATGCGCCGTTCTTGACACCAAAGCCATTTCGTGGTAAGCTGAATAAGCCAGAATATGTGGAGTTGGTGGCAAAGTATTGGGCGACGGAGCGCAAGCTAGTGCTTCACGACCTCGAAAAGGCAGCGACCGATAACACGGTAAAACTTTTTGGCTTGTAAACGTGGAGAGATAATGAATCAGCAGCCAAGACCAATCACAGAAATGATGTCGATTCAAAAGGCGCGGGCCGAAGCGCTGGATTTGGCGACGCAAGCATATCCTGAGCGATCACGGCGAGTGGCGCCGCGTCTATCCGAAGCGGCGGTGCGCGGTAGTGCCGAGGTAGTGGCTGATACGGCCGAGCCGGCAAAGATATCGCTAGAGGAGCGACGAAGACTGGAGAGCTGGGTTGAGGAATGTTTGCAAACTGTTACAGCAATTGGTGAGTGCATTGGGGAGTATCGAATGAAGCATAATGCGATCGCGGCACAAGCTTTCGACGCGTCTGACGCCATGCCAAAGGATCATAGAAATAATTATAGACGAGCAGCCTGAAAGGAGGTGATTTATGCCAACGATTCTCAAAAAAGCCCTTGGTCTCGTCTTGGCGGATAACACGCGTCTTTCACGTTCGCCTAAACCAGCGAAGTCTGCTCACGCTACTTCGGCGCCAAAGGTCCCGAAATCAACGCGTTCACTGCTGCGACTCACTCGTAAAGATCGGCCACTGAAGAAATTGACTGAGCGCGAGCTGATTCAGCTGGAGAGTGAAATTGGTGCAACGATTTTTGGTGAAAAGCCGGCTCACGTCGTCCGACGGACGTTCTTTAACCTCGATAAAACGACGTGGATTTGGCATGAAGAAGTGATGAGTAAGGACGGCAAGCGCCATGAGCTGACGACGCGTTACGAGGTGCAGTCGAAGGGTATCTTGAAAATTCAGCCTAATTATCAGTATAACTACCTCGAAGGGCAGGAATTACAAAACTTTGTGCTGGCGGTTAATGAATATCATGAACGGGTGGCACGCCAGCTATATAATCGCGATCCGAAAACTGGACAGTTGGTGTAGTCGCCGTCTGGGCTGCTTGGTATAATAGTATGTGTGGAATCCTCTATGATATATCTTGATCACGCTGCTGCTACGCCGATGGATCCGTTGGTGATTGAAGCGATGCAGCCGTATTTTTCTGAGAAGTTTTTTAACCCGTCCAGTCCATATGCGCCGGCGGTCACCGTCAAGCGTGACTACCGCGAGGCAAAGTCGCGTATCGCGCGGGTGCTGGGCGTGGGTGCGGATGAATTAGTGATGACGGCTGGCGCCACGGAGTCAATCAATCTGGCGTTTACCGCGGCGGGTGGCGTGAGTTTGATATCGGCGATTGAGCATAGCTCGGTTATCAATTCTGCAAAAGCACGTTCGGACGTTCGGCTTATCCCACCGATGAAAAATGGACGCATCGATCCGCAGGCTGTTAAAAAACTGCTGACGCCAGGCGTTAGTTTTGTAAGCATCGCGCTGGCGAATCATGAACTCGGATATATTCAGCCCGTTGAAGAAATTGCGGAAGTTGTTAGGGCCGAGCGACTCAGACGCCAAGAAAATGGTGAATCAACGCCGCTTATATTTCATACCGACGCCTCGCAAACTGCGGCAATGATGGATGTGAAAATTAAACGGCTGGGTGTTGATTTGTTGACACTATCGGCGGCAAAAGTTTATGGGCCGAAACAGGTTGGTTTGCTATGGATACGGCCGGGCGTCAAGCTACGGCCAAATATCGTTGGCGGCGGGCAGGAGGCGGGTCTGCGTAGCGGCACGGAAAATGTGGCTGGTGTGGTCGGCTTTGCGGTGGCGCTGGAGTTAGCTGCCAAGCGTTGCAGCGGTGAAGTAAAACGTCTGCGAGGCCTGCGTGATATGTTGGCAAAAAAACTATCGGCAGCATTTCCTGACATGATTATTTCTTCTGATCAGAAAAAATCGCTGGTTAATTTCCTCAATATTTCATTTCCTGGTGTTGACGCTGAGCGGTTAGTGTTTTTGCTGGAAGCGCACGGCGTGCTGGTGGCGACGGGTAGTGCTTGTGCGGCTAATTCGGGTACGCGATCACATGTTTTGGCGGCGATCGGGTTGGGTGATACGGCGATTGATGGTAGTCTGCGGCTGACGTTGGGGCGGCTGAACGATGAGGCGCAAGTTATGCGGGCGGCGGACGAGATTATTACTGCAGTGCGTACGGAACAGGAGCGAAAGCGATGATCCATCGATTGATCGGTTTGGTAATCATTGCGATTGCGGTCATCGTCGGCTTGAGCCATTATCTATCGCCGGATGACTTGAAAGATTGTCCGCAACCTGGCTCGGGGCAATGTCAAAAGGCGGGTGCGATCATCGTTATCAGCGGCGGTGACACCGAAGCGCGCACGGCCGAGGCAGTTAAATTATATCAAGCTGGCTGGGCGCCGACTATTATCTTGTCTGGTGCTGCGGCCGATAAATCCGGCCCGTCTAACGCCGCTGCCATGAGAAAACAAGCCGAAGCGGCGGGTGTACCGGCTACGGCCTTGGTGATGGACGAACGTTCAGAAACCACCAAGCAGAATGCCCAGGAAGTGGCGGGTATCATAGCGCAGCGTGGTATCAAACGCGTCATTCTGGTTACCAGCGGCTATCACATGCGGCGGGCGCTGGCTGAGTTTTCAGCGCAACTGCCGAATGTTGAACTGCGGGCACGCCCGACGACGCACGACAGGCATTGGAGTACATGGTGGTGGCTGACACCGTGGGGCTGGTGGCTGGCGGTCGGCGAATTGCTGCGGATCGGTTTGTTTACACTGGGAGTGTCGCGCTGATGGCTCGGGTATTTGTCGGTATGTCGGGCGGCGTTGATTCATCGGTGGCGGCAGCGCTACTAGTCGAGCAAGGCCACGAGGTGACCGGCGTGTATATGAAAAATTGGTCGGAAGATCTACCGGGTATGCACTGTCCGTGGGCAGAAGACGTGGCTGACGCCAAGCGTGTGGCGGTGGGGCTGGGAATTGATTTTCAGGTGTTCGATTTTCAGAAAGAGTATAAGCAAAATGTCGTTGACTATATGATCCGCGAATACCAGGCGGGTCGGACGCCAAATCCTGATGTGATGTGTAATCAAGAGGTGAAGTTTAAGTTATTTTTAGAGGCGGCGTTGGCGGCGGGCGCGGAGTATATTGCGACAGGGCATTATGCGCGCACTTTTCTTCCCGCGGGTCCTGTCGCTCGGTCCGCCCCTGAAAATTTTTCAGATGAGCTGAAAATATTTTCGGGCGCTACCCCGCCTCGCGCCACCCGCAGAGCGGATTCTTGCTTGAGCGAGGGTCGGTTACTCCGTGCTCACGATGACAACAAAGACCAAACTTATTTCCTGTACCGCGTGACGTCCGAGGCACTGGCAAAAACTATGTTTCCGCTGGGTGATTTTACTAAGGCTGAGGTGCGCCAGATGGCTAAGGAGCGGGGTTTGTGGACGGCCAGCAAAAAGGAATCGATGGGGATTTGCTTTGTTGGGCAAGTGGGGATTCGCGAGTTTTTGTCAGAATATGTTGAGACTAGCCCAGGTGACATTATTGACCAACAAACAGGCGTGGTTGTTGGGCGGCATGACGGGGCGATATTTTACACTTTGGGTCAGCGTCATGGCCTGAATGTTGGTGGCGGCTTGCCGTATTATGTCGTCGGCAAAGATATGGCCAAGAATGAAGTTTACGTGTCCCGCTCAATTGATAATGCAAAATTGTGGCGCAAAGAGTTGACACTGGCTGACGTTCACTGGATCAATCAGCCGCCAAAAGGTGATGCCTGTCAAGTTCGGGTGCGACATCGGGCGCCGCTTATTAATGCGGAGATTACGCGTGTGAACGACGATGCTGGCGAGAAGGTGACAGTGCAGCTGTCCGAGCCGCAGCGCGCCGCCACCCCAGGTCAGTCAGCCGTGATATATGACGGCGAGGAATGTTTGGGTGGCGGGATTATTTACTAAGCTAGCTGCTACTGAGAAGTATACTTGCGGGCCTTCATTCATCATAGCCTCGATAAGCATACCGCGGTTAGGAATCTGGCCAAACAGCTCTTTCAGCCTTTCAAGATTTTCTTTGTGTTCGACGATACTTTGGGAAATATGAGCCTTAGTGATTGATCCTCTCTCTCAGACATTGCGCAACGTCAGGTGCTTCAAGCTGGCGTTTCTCTTTTTCTGCTCTGTCAGACACGGCTTTTATCGGATCATCAGTAATTAAATCATACACTTCGCGTCGAGCAATACTAAAAGTTTAATTAGTGATTGCTTGAAGTTTCCGTGATAGATTCATGCGCTCACGAAAATCGTAGCCCTGTTCTTCAAAACGCATCAACTGCTGGTAGTCAAATATGTTATCTAACATAGAGACAATTAGTCCTGAATAACCAGCTCGAAGATTATCTTTGTTAGTCGAATTATTAATTGTCATATCCTGTAAGTCATAAAAAAACAAGCGCATTGATCCATCGGGCAAAGCGGCAAACGATATGCTGTCTCGCGACAGGATGATTCCCGATTGTGTGAGCGTGGCGATATCGGCACCAAAACCAGTGATATAGGAAGAAATATCTGAAAAATGTTCAATATGAGAAAGTGGACCGTGTGTATATGTCTGTGTTCCATCCTTGCTGTCAAAGACCCTAAAAGGAAGGTCAGAAAATGGCGTCATGCTTAGTGCTGGTAATTCCCGACCGTTTATAGTAGCAACCATTATTTCGTATTCTGGAATGGTGAGAAGTCCTAATTCAGACAGTAGTCTCGCGTTTTCGGGTTCTTGTAATACACTGTTCCATTTCTCTGCCTGTGTATCGGGATCGTCAATACTATTCGGTATCGCCAGCGCTCTTCTTTTTCCATTAATGACTGTGTCAAACACTGTTTTTGAGCCTCCTTCGCCAAGTAGACCCGAAATAATAAAATCTGTATCATCGATTTCTCTTGGTTGGATATGTTCATGTGGCATATTTGGATATTATAACAGATAGACATAAAAAGTCAATAGCAGACTCAAGACAGAATTGACGTACATAGCGAAATAGTGTACACTCTCTAGGAGTAATACATTAATCAAAGAGTTGTAAGAAAAGGAAGAAATTACACATGCTAGCAATTCGTTTGCAACGGTTGGGTCGCAAGGGTTATCCGGTGTACCGCCTGGCAGTACAAGAGGCGCAGCGCCATCCATCAAGCGGTCGCGTGGTCGCGTATGTCGGCAGCTACAATCCACACACTAAGGTGGCAAATATTCAAGTTGAATTAGCGCAGAAATATTTGGACAATGGTGCCCAGCCAACACCGCGTGTTGTTAAGTTATTGAAAGAAGCTGGCGTCACCTTGCCAAAGTGGGTTAAAGAGCCAGCTGCTGATAGGCACAAAGCCATCCGCAATCCAGAGAAGCTTCGTAAGAATCAGCCAAAAGAAGAGCCGGCTCAGTCGGACGCTGACGAGCCAAGTGCCGAATAATACGACGTGATAAACTGAGACATTTCCCGCCCGCGATGAGGGCGGGATTTTCTTGACAATGGAGGGCCTATCGCGTATTATTTGAGGTAATAGTACAACGAAATAACATGAACATAATAGGGGGTTTATGAAATATTTACAACAACGCGGGCGCTTGCTGCCGATGCTAACGGCAGGGGTTATCACGCTCGGTGTTAGCGGCCTGACGCTACTTGCGATGACGCAGCCAGCGAAAGCTGATCCAATTAACAATACTGATTTTGTCATGACGATTGACACCACGAAACCGGGCATATCAAACACCGATCAATTTACTATACCGGTGACAGGCGGGGGATATAATTATACGGTCGACTGTAACAATGACGGTATTCCTGACGCTGTGGGTGTGACCGGTAGCCATACCTGTACATACAGCGACGAGGGTCGTCACACAATTCGTATCGGCGGTACATTCCCGCAGATTTATGTGAATAATGCCGGTGATCGTTTGAAAATCATGTCAGTTGACCAGTGGGGAACGGGTGCGTGGCGCAGCATGGACTCGGCGTTTCGGGGCGCTGAGAATATGGACGTCAAGGCAACTGACGTGCCAAACCTCACGAACGTAACAAGCTTACAGAGCATGTTCGACACGGCTCACTCGCTCAAGGGTGAGGGTGCCAACTGGCAATGGAATACATCAAATGTGACGACAACTGCTAATATGTTCCATGGCGCCGGACAGTTTAACCAAAACATCGGTTCGTGGAACATGGGAAATGTGACGAGCGCTGGCCATATGTTTGCGTATGCAGGGGCGTTCAATAACGGTGGCAGTTCGTCAATTGCCAGCTGGAATACTGCAAAACTTGAATACGCTGATAGTATGTTCGAATGGGCAAATTCGTTCAATCAGCCGATCGGGCTGTGGAATATGACGAAAGCACATGCTATGGTGCGGATGTTGGCTAATGCGCGGGCATTCAACCAGTCGCTGGCTGGCTGGCAACTGACCTCGCTGCAGGACGTTACGGGTAATCCGTATGCTGGCGGGGCGAATATGCTTGATAATACGGCGCTATCGGTGCAAAATTACGACGCAACACTGACTGCCTGGAATAATGCAGTGCTCAAGTCACCAGTGACGCTGGGTGCGGCTGGCCTAAAATATTGTACGGCGGAGGCGGCGCATGTAGCGCTGCAAAAGACAGTGGCCGACGGTGGTCACGGCTGGACGATCAATGGCGATGCCAAGCAGTGCCCGACCTACACGCTGACGTTTAATACCGGCTCAGGCTCACCGGTACCATCTCAAACGGTCGCCTACACTGCCAAAGCGGTGCGGCCAGCTGATCCGACGCGGGCTGGCTATACCTTTGCTGGGTGGTACGCTGATCCAACTTATCTGATGCGGTGGGACTTTGACGTCCATACGATGCCAAATTCCAACTTCACGCTATACGCTAAGTGGAACGCCGTGCCAACAGCGCCGGGTAATCCAGGTGCTCCTAACCAGCCGGGTCAGCCGAGTCAACCAGGGCAGCCGGGCGCTTCGCAAGGCCGAGCGGGCAGTCAACTAGCTGATACCGGTACGAGTTTGCTGGTAGCGATCGGGGCTGGTGTTGCTGCCATTATCAGCGGTGCAGTGCTGCTGATGCGGAAAAAACGTTCATAAAGATCCAGAGTATCTGAGGCGACTTGTGCTATAATTGCTCCTATGAACGCTCAAGAAATTCGCCTCAAATACCTCGACTTTTACAGCAAACAGGCTCACGCAGTCATCAAGCGCGCGCCGCTGATTCTAACCGACGACCCGACCACGCTCTTCACTGGTGCGGGCATGCAGCCAATGATTCCATATCTGCTGGGTGAGCCGCATCCTGAGGGTAAGCGAATCGCTGATTCGCAGACGTGTTTGCGGGCCCAAGACATTGATGATATCGGTGATAACCGCCACACGACGTTTTTTGAAATGCTCGGTAACTGGAGTTTGGGTGATTATTTCAAAAAAGAGCAGATCAACTGGA
>CAUUMU010000028.1:0-11150 GCA_963546435.1 uncultured Candidatus Saccharibacteria bacterium | reverse complement strand
GTAGGCGTCACAAATCAGTACCGTCCGCTCGAGTGGTGGGATAGTTACCTTATGGTATGGCTCCTGGCGCATCATCGCTGTCTCCACTGACCCACAACAGATCTGCATTGTTCCACTGCTCGGCTCAATACCAAATTCATTTGCCAATATGAACAGCAGTATTTTCAGCCGTGGTTGGCGAGTAATCCACTCACGGTGGGGCGCCTCGGACACACTGGCGGTAGGCCCGGGCCGCTGATCGGGTGGCACAAAGACATGGTCAGTCGATTCAATCTGGCCAATAACCGTATCGATAGCTATGAGCTGCTCCGCTTTGGCGGCAATATGGTCGAGCAGCTCGCCGATTTTCTCCACACCGTAGTAAGCAAACGCCGCATCCTCCCTTTCAGCAGAATTGTCTGGCCAAATCGTCAGTTGGTGTTCGTATGCCTGCACCATCTCATTAATTAGCTGGATCAATTTATCCAAGGCGGCCTCGGCGTAGGTATCGACATTTTCAACCGTCAACGGTTGATTAATAATTTCCGCTACGCTGCTTGCAAAGTCCCTGCCATGATCAATACTACCGAGTCGCTCCATGTGCGATATTATAGTATCTTATTCAATTATTGTAAATAGTAAGCTCTCTCCCCTCAATCACAAATAATCGCCTTAGTTCAGCCACATATTCTTTGCTAAACCCCATAACGACACACTTATTATCTTTATCAAATTGAAAATTTAATTCTCATTGGTAGATTATCAGGTCCGTGGGGGCACTCAATCCTCTATAATAACGTCTTCAACAGGTCGACGTTTAGAATAGGCCTGCTGCTTGCCATAACCAATGCGCAGCAAAATAGTTGGATATTCTCCGGTCAAACCCAGTATCCTTGCCATTTCTGTGGCGATTTCCGCTTCCTCATTTGGCTGGTTTAGATAGGAGTGTACGATCCCGAGTTCTGTAGCGGTTAGCAAGAAACGCTGTAGTGTCCGCCCCAGGCTTACCCATTCATTTGGCGTATTATTGGCCGTTGTGGATAAAACTAAGTGAGAAGCCGATGCTACAATTCAACCTTAAACGCCTCATTTTGCATTTGATGCGTATTCCCCTGAAAAACGTATTGTTCAATATCATTAAACTGTTTAGTTTGGCGCGCGTAATAATGAACCGAGATACCCTTTTCACTACGGACAGATTGTAACTTCTTTAGCGCGTCTGGATAATTTCCTCATCTCTGCTGCACAGCCCAGGCTCACAAACAACTCTCTATCGTCAGGATCGACCACCGGTAATCTTCTGTCAAAATCAGGGTGAATTTCTACTGCCGACTCGTTCTGACGAAAGCGCCACGGCTGAGTATTATGACCTGATGGCGCCTTGACAGCTTGCGCAACCAAAAATTCAAAGTTAGCTGATGATATATTGTTACTGCGAGACATTCTTACCATAATTCTACCCAATACGCGAGCCTTTCTATCTCGTTAGCTACTTCCTGTAATCAAGTATACTCACTCTGTGAGAGTGAGGTCAATCAATACCATGAGGCCGCAGACCCCTGGGCTTTTACTCCCACTGCCGCGTGCTATTTATCTCGTGCTTCTCAAAGTAAACTTCCGCCAAATTAACATCAAACCGATTCGCCAGCTCCATCAAATAATTCAGTACATCCGCAAATTCCTCGCGCAGATTATCGTGACTAGCGGGCCTTTTTTCTCCCTTAAATCCCGTCTCTTTGCGAATCGCTTTCGCCAGCTCGCCAACCTCCTCAGCAAACAATAAGAATACTTCGGTAACAGAATTTTTATCCCATCCCTTTTCTTTACACGTTTGATCAAGGTGTTTTTGTAATTCAGTTAAGCTGATTGTTTGTGGATTCATACTTCTCCTCTATTTATCTCGTTATCGACGCGAATGGCTTGCGTTTATAATTCAACATCCGGCAAGTCCTTCAACTTCTTGCCGTCAAAGCAAAAATACGCTGCACCCTGATAGGCACCGCTATTGTTGGCTTGATTTTTATCTTCGAAGATCTTTCGCACTAGCGGCGACAGTAGCCACCGCTGTCCGCCATACTCAACTTCACGTTCGCCGACAACTTTAGCGACAATCGTCTGGTCTTTGCTAAAGACAATTTTATCGCCGTTTTTGAGGCCTTTTCGATAAAAGCTAAACTTTTGATTGCTGTTCTTGGCTTTGGTAATTTTATCAAATTCCGCTTCTTTATTTTTCTGCTCCGGAAAGACCACCTCACCCTCAAACGACAGTAGCAGTTGCTGTACCAAATCATAATCAAGCGCAAAAAGCTCGCTACTACCGACTCGATGCTTGGCAAATATTTCATGCAGTAGCGTTTCTTTTTCGGAATAATCAGCCACCTCGATCGCGAACAACCGCTTCAAACCAACCACATTGTAGTAGCCGTTCGCCTCAAGGAAACGCATCCGCTCTGGGTACTGCTTAGTTTGTGTCTTGCCGATTTTGATAAGGCCTGACACTGCGGTAGTCATGACGTAGATGATACCTTTGCTCATTATAATTCCTCCCTATAACTAATATTCTACACTACTTTCACAGAACCTAGCTTGTTGAAGAATCCCTATTTATAACCTGAGAAGCCTCCAGCCGGTCTCTCAGTTGAAAATATTGGCTGGCAGACACTTTGACCGGGTCGTCTGAAGTATTAACCACAGTTTACTCTGCATTTTCTCAACGTAACGGTATCAGCTACCCGTGCCTCACGAGTGGTGTTGAGGTTGGTAATAATGTAGCCGGGTAGCAGCGTTTCCTTTCCGGAATATTCAGTCGCCCCAATCGCTCCATACATAATGTTGTAGCATTTTATTCTATTTTATAAATAATGGCAACTCATTCTTAACTCACTACGCCTTCGGCAAAAAACCGCGCGCCACGAGCGCCTGCCAAGCCATGTCCGCCGAGAGAGATGATGGCTGAGGCGTTGAAAATCCCTTAGCAGGATAGGTCTTTATCCGCTCGTAATCACCCAGCATCAACGTCAGCATCATAGTGGCACTCCCATAGGTTGCCTCGTATAAGCGATAATATGCCTCTAATGTTGTCGGCTGACTAGTTACATACAGTCGCGGCCGCGGATACGGCCACTGAGCCTCGGCAGTTGCCAAAAATCGACGCGTCATATACGGTTTATGGATTAAAATGATATCCTTAGCCTGGATTGCCGCCCCCGCCAGCAGCTGAGCCGAACGGATGATGTTTTCACCGGTATTAGCGGCTTGATGCTCAAACAGGATTGCCGAGTTCGGCACCGCCAAACGTTGGAGCTGTCGCCCCAGCAGCGTTGCTTCGGTTTCTGTTGCCCCATGATAGGGATTAGCAAATCCTGACACCACGATCCGTTGACTCACTCCCGCATGATATAGCTCGGCGGCTCGCTCGGCACTATCGATCATAGCTCCCGCACCGCCGATCACGATAGCATCCGCCCGCGCCGGCAGCCGACTCTCAACGCAAAGATACTCCCACAATACCCGGAGGTGATGCCAGTCTTGATCGGTGAGGGTTAGCCGGCTACGTGACATGTGTCCGCTCTCGAGACTTTTTCAGTGTCACTGTATCGCCCACCCGCACTTCACAGTTGATGACGATGTGGCCAATTTCACCGGTGCCCAGCGATGGGCTAGGATCATACCCTGACTGAGATTGATTATGACACCGCTGCCAAAACTCCGGTACCACAAACGCGACCGACGACGCTGCGAAAGTAACTACCAAATGCATGTTGTATTCTCTGAAGAAGGACGTCATTCATTTAGTATAGCATTTACAAAAATGGAGTTGACCATTATAAGGTTGTTGGCGTTCCAAATTCCTTACGAGATATCCACACGACCATCATAATAGACCAGCCAAATAGTGACACTTCCGACAACACTGTCAATGGCACCGAGACTTCGCCCGCATAGTATGTGCCGACGACCTTTAGCAATGCAACACATACGCTTATTAGGATAATCAGCCGAGATTTCGTAATAATTGCTACCGCAATAACACATGTAGACAATGCCAGCGCCATCCAATGTAGTCCCGCAAACAGTTGACTCGCCGATAATACACTTGTTGCTGAGTCAATCGGCAATCCATTCACCGGATAAACGAGTCGGCCAAGCGCCATCATTGCGTAAAATGCGCCAATTGCCACAACAATACCTAGAGCAAGAACTACACCCATGCTAACAGGGTGGCGCTTCCTAAGATTACCGTACAATACCACAACAACGGCTAGCAACATTGACGACCCACATGCTAGCATCTCATCTGCTATCTGAAAAGTAGTCTGGTGCTGTTGCACCCACGCCATCACACCCGAAATGTCTGCTGAAGGTATCGGCAGTGACATTGCGATACTAACGCTAGCTGCGGCAAGTAAACCAAAACCCATCAGCCATACAATGCTACCAATATACGAAATACGTCGACTACTTTGATTTACCACCATCTCACTCTTTCGTCATATATTTCTTCAGCGTCACCGTATCACCCACCCGCGCTTCACGGGTGGTTTTGAGGTTGGTAACAATATAGCCAATTTCACCGGTATCCAGCGATGGGTCGGGGATCATGCCGGGGCTGAGATGGCCGACTTCCAATGCCAAGCCGTTAGCGCCAGTCGCCATCATGTGAATTGCGTCGCCTTTTTTAATCTGGCCGTCCACCAGCCGCACATACAAAATCACCCCGCGGTAATCATCATAATAACTATCAAAAATTAGCGCTCGCGTCGGGTCGTCCGGCTGGCCTTTTGGCGCTGGAATTCGCTCAACAATCGCCGCCAAAACTTGATCAACATTCTGCCCAGTCTTAGCCGAAATATGAATAATCTCGCTTTCATCGCAACCCAATAAATTGATGACTTGCTTGGACACCCGCGGCACATCAGCGGCTGGTAAATCAACCTTGTTCAGCACCGGGATAATCGTCAAATCTTGCTCCATCGCCAAGTACACATTCGCCAGCGTCTGCGCCTGAATGCCTTGGCTGGCGTCAACCACCAATACCGCGCCCTCGCAGGCTTGCAAACTCCGCGACACCTCGTAGCTAAAATCGACGTGACCGGGTGTGTCGATGAGATTGAGGTCGTAGACAGTTGACTGCTCCAGCCCATTCACGCCAACATCTGCACAAACCCGAGAGTCAGACTGCGCTAAGCGGGTGGCAGTCGATGGGGTAGCGCCCGCTTCTGAAGAAATCTCTGATTTTTCAGAAGAAGGGGCGGATCGACTGACAGGACCCGCGTCTAGCGACCGACGTGAAGACTCTTTAAGAGTCTTCGACGATGGGAGCGGTGATGTGCCACTCACTTCCACCTCCTGATATTCATACTTCATCCGCACCGGCGCGAGCTTAATGGTAATCCCCTTCTCGCGCTCCAAATCCATACTATCCAGCAGCTGCGACTTCATCTCGCGCTTCTCCACCGTCCGCGTCATCTCCATCATCCGATCAGCCAGCGTCGATTTGCCGTGATCAATGTGAGCGATGATGCAAAAATTACGAATACTGGTCAGCGGTTTCATCAGCGCCTCAACTTGCTCATATCAAATCGTGAAAACAGCAGGCGTTTAATTCGCGCCAAGACCGGGTCGATTTCTGGCAACTTCAGCCACTTGGACAGCGCACCGTACACGACAAAATTGAAAATCGTAATCGCCCCAAACTTGGGCAGCGCCCCTAAAAAGCTGTCATCCGACGCTCGAAATGGAATTACCAACACGCTGACGTAGCACGCTACCGCTAGTGGCACTGCGGCCAGCGCCATCTTGGCGACCGCTTTGACAAACGTCGCATCAAACAGCTGCGGCATGCGCCGACCTAAAATGACGCACAAAATCACCACCTCGACAAAGGCGACAATTGACTGTGCCCACGCCAGACCATACGGGCCAAGTTTCACATAGTAGCCAAGTATCACCGCCAGCGCCACATTCAGCACAATCGCAAAAATCGACACATACATCGGCGTCTTGGTGTCCTGCTGCGCATAAAATCCACGCGCCACCATGTGATACACCGTCCTAAACAAAATCGCCATCACCAGACAGCCGAGAATGTTCGCCATGACCGGATCGCCGTTATTATTGATAAAGTGTACTATGTAGCCGCGGGCGAAAAATGTCACCACACAAATCGGGATAATCATCCAAATCACCGTCCTGAGAAATGACCGCAGGTCTCTGCGAAATAGATCCGGCCGCTCTGAGGCGAGGCGTTCAGTTAGCTGCGGAAAGGCAGCGTTGGAAATAGCGACGCCGATGAGGTTGATCGGCATCATGTGTAGCGTCAATGCTTGATTATAGCGACGAATAACACCATCCCCCATCCGCGACGCCAAGTTGACTTCGGCCAGGCTGACCACATAATCCATTCCCTGATCAATTGAGCGCGCTGGTAGCAGCGACAAAACTTTGCGAAAGCCATGGTTGCGCCAATAAATCTTGAAATCATAATCAAAACCGAGGCCGATCAATCCAACCGCACTGACGATGAGCTGCAGCACCGACCCGAGCACCACGCCGAGCGCCACGCCCATAATGCCGCCATCAAAAATCTGCCAGCCGAACAGATTGATGCCATTGGTAAACCATAGCGTACCGATGATAATCCCGACATTGTACAGCATCGGCGCCAGCGCATAGAAGGTGAAGCGACCGACCGCCTGCTGGATGCTGGCGATCACCGCCGCCACCGCAAAGATCAGCGGATTGACGGCGATCACCCGCATCATACTGACTGCCAATGCGTGGCCAGCCTCGCTCAGCCCCGGCGCGATCAGATATTTCATCAGCGGATCAGCAAAAACGATGATCAGAACACTCGTTACCAGCGTCACCAATGCCATCAAATTAATCATGCTCGAGCTAATTTGCCAGGCTGATTGTTTGTTGCCCTTAATCCAGCGCTCGTTAAATACCGGGATGAAAGTGACGCTCAGCGCCCCCGACACCAGAATCGCAAACATAAAATCCGGCACCATGAACGCTGCGGTATAAGCGTCCAGCCCGACTGGATAACCAGCCAAGTGAGCTTTCTCGTTAGGGAAATACGCCGCGTTCAAAAAGCGATCGCGCAGCAGCCCCAGCAGGCTTGACAGCAACATTGAGCTCGCTAAAATCGTGGCGGCTAACTTGACTGTCAGCCGCTGATTAATCTTGTTGACAACATTACGAACGCGCCCCATAACAATTTATGCGTGCAGTTTTGCTTCCTTTGGCAGTTTCGTTCCCGAAAGAATCTCGTCCACTGCTGCTTCTTCTAATGTCTCGTCTTTGAGCAGCGCCTCGGCCAATTTGTCAAGGAACGAGCGGTTAGCTTTGAGCACCAGCATCGCCCGTTGTTTGGCCTCGGTGATCAGCTGCGACACTTCCTGATCAATCAATTTAGCAGTCTCATCCGAGTACGGCCGCTCGCGAGTCATCTTATCAAACATCAGCCCGCCGTTGTCTTCGTGGAACACTTGGTCGCGCAAGCTCTTGCCCATACCCTGCTCAATCACCATTTCCCGGGCAATCTCGGTGGCTTTACGCAAGTCCGAGCCAGCGCCAGTAGTAATGCCGTCATCACCGTAAATAATCTGCTCAGCGATCCGGCCGCCCATCGCCCGAGCCAAGATATCCTTGAACTCATAGACATTGGTGTAGCTCTTATCCTCTGGCGGCAAGAACCATGTCACGCCGCCGGTGCCGCCGCGCGGAATGATCGTCACCTTGTGAACCGGATCAGAATCTGGCAAGACGTGACCGACGATGGCGTGGCCCGCCTCGTGGTACGCCGTCAACTCTTTCTCATGGTCGTTCATCACCTTGGCCTTGCGCTCTGGGCCGATCGCTACCCGCTCAAATGCCTCGGTCAGTTCATCGTTGGTAATCTTCTTTTTGTTGCGGCGCGCCGCGATAATTGCTGCTTCATTAGCCATATTAGCGAGATCCGCCCCCGATGAGCCAGCTGTCTTGGCGGCCAATTTGTCCAGGTCAACCGTCTCGTCGGTCGGCTTTTTCTTAAAGTGAACCTTCAGAATCGCCTCGCGATCTTTGCGCTCCGGCAGAGTAATTGTCACCCGCCTATCAAACCGCCCCGGCCGAAGCAGTGCTGGATCCAGCACATCCGCCCGGTTAGTCGCCGCCAGCACAATCACATTAGTATCGCCGTCAAAGCCATCCATTTCCACCAGAATCTGGTTCAAGGTCTGCTCGCGCTCATCATGGCCGCCACCCATGCCCGAGCCGCGCTTGCGACCCACCGCGTCAATCTCGTCGATAAAGACGATACACGGCGCATTTTTCTTAGCCTTTGAAAAGAGATCGCGCACCCGGCTAGCACCAACACCGACGAACATCTCCACAAACTCTGATCCAGAGATTGAGAAGAACGGCACGCCCGCCTCGCCAGCTACCGCCCGCGCCAGCATGGTTTTACCAGTACCCGGATTACCGACCAGCAAGACGCCTTTCGGAATCTTGGCGCCTAGTTCTTTGTACTTTTTCGGGTGCTTCAAGAAATCGACGACTTCTTGCAGGTCCTGCTTGGCATTATCATTGCCGGCGATATCCTCAAACAGCACCTTCTCTTTGTCCTCGCCGTACAGCCGCGCCTTTGATTTGCCGAAGCCCATCGCTTGATTATTCTGCCCCTGGGCCTGGCGCATCATGAACATGAAGAAGATCACGATGATCACTACCGGCACGATCATCACTGTCAGATTCCACAGCACCTCACCGGTTTGTGATGGCGGCAGAACGTTAATCTCAACCTTGGCGTCCTTGTTCAAACCTTGCTCATAAATCGTACTACCGGATTCCTTGACTGATTTCTCGGTCGGCTGTTTTTGACCCTTGGGGGTAATTTTCAAATCATTACCCTGAATATCAATCTTGGCAATCTCCCCGGCATTTGCCCGGCGCACTACGTCAGTCAATGCCACATTCTTCAAGTTGCTATTTGGTGACAGCGCCGCGTACACTGCCAGCCCAAGAAACACAATGATTGCCCAAAACAACCCCAGCCGAGCAACCTGCCCGATCCCTTTCTTAGTATTCTTTGGCGTCTTTCCTGCCATACGTCACATAATCCTTTCTCTTTCGTCCTAGCGAGTCACTCGTTTTATTGTAACACTTTTTACGGACAATTTCACCCGCACGCTGGCGGCTGGCTGCCACACCGTTCCTGCTCGGCCAATTTTGATAGCGATCAGCAGTCGATCCAGCTGTGCTGAGAGTAGCGACACGCCAGTCAGTCGCTGCACTTCTCGGTGGAGCAGCTCGCGCGCCAGCTCAATTGGGATATGCGCCCAAAAATAACGACTGCCAAGACGTGGCGATAACCGCAATGTCTCTTTGTCAATCTCTCGGCGCAGCTGCCACTGCTGGTGCCATAACTGACCAAGCGCCGCCCGCTGCTGATCAGTCAGCCTTGCCTGCAACTGTCGGCGCAGCTGATTACGTAGATAGGCGTCTGATTGGTTCGTCGCGTCCTCCACCCATTCCAGCTGGTGGCGCAGCGCATAATCATATATGTCCTGCTTCGTCCATTCCAGCAGCGGCCGCTCAATCCGCTGATCGCTCATAACCGCCAAGCCCCGCCAGCGCGTACCACGCTGCAGGTTGAGTGCTATCGTCTCGATCATGTCATCCTGATGATGGGCCGTCGTCACCCGCCCACCCCAGTGTGCCGCCGCGTCAAAGAGAAATTGATACCGCCGCTGGCGCGCCGTATCCTCACTGGCTGCCGCGCCCAATTCTTCACGCCTGGTAACACATGGCACATTATACCGGCAGGCAAGCCCCGCCACGAACCGCGCATCAGCCGCTGACTCCGCCCGAATTCCATGATCAAAGTGGGCCACCACTACCTCGTCCTGCCCATGCCGCAATACGCTGTCGAGGAGTACCACGCTGTCCACCCCACCCGATACCGCAATCAGTCGCTTCATGAGGATATTATGACACATACTGCGGGGCTACGTGATACAATACTCACTATGCACGAGACAACCATCCTCTGCTTTGGTGATTCCAACACCTTTGGGCAGCGGCCCGATACGAACGCGCGATATGACGAGTCAGTGCGCTGGCCGCGGTGACTGAGGGCGCTGCTAGCGGACGAGGCGCGCCAATATTATGTCATCGAGGAGGGGCTGGGTGGTCGGCGGACTGACCTTGATCATCCCAATCCAGCCAAGCCGTCGAGAAATGGCTGGACGTATTTTCCGCCGTGCCTGGCCAGTCATCAGCCCGACATCGCCATCATCATGCTGGGAACAAACGA
This sequence comes from uncultured Candidatus Saccharibacteria bacterium, assembly GCA_963546435.1. Taxonomy (GTDB): domain Bacteria; phylum Patescibacteriota; class Saccharimonadia; order Saccharimonadales; family Saccharimonadaceae; genus Nanosynbacter. The sequence continues at coordinate 871 of CAUUMU010000028.1, read as the reverse complement.
TGCCCAGATTTACCACCAGCGACCAGTCGAGGCGATCGTGACGGCACTGGCGCGCTACGTAACGTATTGCCACGAATCAGACGTCACACCGCTGCTCGTTGCGCCGCTCATCCCAGATCCTACTGGGCTGTTCAACGAGGCAATCGTACCGCGATCGGCGTGGCACTTTGATGATACAGCCGTGGCGACACTAACTGCACTGCCTGAAAAAATTCGAACCTATGCCGCCAAGCATGGTGTTGCGTTTTTCGACGCCAACACATATGCCGAGGCTGGTGTAGACGGGCTGCACTGGACAGCAGCAGGTCACGAGCGATTTGCCCGAGCAATCGCCCAGATGATACGTGAAATCGCGTAGAATACTCAAACGTCAGTTAGTCTGAGGTTTTCGATTCTGATGGCCCCATCCAATAGACTCGACCGCCAGCCTCAAAAATAGGCGCCGCCGATGCCGCTAACACTGAGGAAATTTGTTCTTCTGTTAACCCCTTAAAGGCTGGGTTTTTGAAAAAATCAGCTCTTTTTATACCAGCATCACCGACACCACGCAGGATAAATTTTGCCACTTCACTAATATTGGCGTCAGCCGGAGAAGCCTCGGGCTGACGCAGAGCGTCCCACCCCCCATGTTCTTGAGGTGGTAATTCCTTCGTTGGCATAGTTGGCATCATTTCGCTCATAGTTTGTCTATATCCTCCCCGATATTATTTTCACAAGTATATCATCATATCGTCAACTCTTGCAATGGCGTGCGCAATGTGTCATCCACATATTAAAATACCGCGGCCCATACAAACCGCGGATAAAAAACAATTCTGGTAGCACCGGGTGGACCCGAACCACCGACCTCAGGCTTATGAGTCCTGCGCTC
>CAUUMU010000027.1:0-11704 GCA_963546435.1 uncultured Candidatus Saccharibacteria bacterium | reverse complement strand
TTTGTGGTGCGGGTAAGGAGACTCTAACTCCTGGCCTCTTCCATGGCAAGGAAGCGCTCTAACAACTGAGCTATACCCGCATGCGGTTCACGATTTATTGTAGCAAAGCCGTGAACAAAATGCAATATTTGGTGGCTCCTCCCAGACTTGAACTGGGGACACAAGGCTCTTCAGGCCTCTGCTCTACCAACTGAGCTAAAGAGCCACAAACTTGCTATCTTATTGTACTAAAGTTACCGTTATCTGGCAAGCCGCTATTTCCGCACGTAATGCGCTACATAGTCAATTTCGATATCAGATACAGCTGGCGTGAGTGGATTAGGTACGCCGCCGTCAACGGTCTCGGTATGTTTATTAATGCCGTTCGGGTTCATCGCTCCAGCCTGCACGCCGAGGAACATCTGCTTGTCAGTCACGTTCGGATGCTTGATGCGACCCCATTCTTTACCATCCAGCGTAAAGATTATATGATCTTTCTCGACGATAACGCCGTACGTGTGCCAGCCGCTCATATCGTGATTATCGAGGGATGCTTGCTTTTGCTTGTTGTCCGGATCCCAGTGGTACGTTGCCTCAACACGAGGACCATTGACGCGCCCCTCAGCGAAATCAATCTCTGGCGGCCAGCCTTCGTCCTTTGGCCAGAGAAGGAATGCGTAGCCGACACCTTTGGCTTTCGGGAACTTGGCGCGAACTTCCCAGCGACCACGTGAAGCGGTAAATACATCGCCCGAGCCGGCGCCGCCAGTGCTCCACTGGCCGTTCTCGTACTGAGTGCGAATTACCAGTTTGCCATCTCGAGTGAACGAATTGCGTTGTGACATCACGCCCATACAGCCGTGGCCAACCGCTGGATCGCCCCAGCCGTACTGCACCCATTTAGTTTGCTTGATCGATGAGTCAAAGCCTTCAAAATAATCCATCTGCCAGCCATCAATTGCCGCCTGGTTCCGGTCGTGGTTCGCCGGACCGCTGGGCTTTGATGGCTGAGGCTGGCTTGGAACGCTACGCTTGCGCCTCTTATTGCTAGAGTTATTGTTTGATGAGTTGTTGTGCGGCAGTTGATTAGTCTGCTCAGTTGAGCCATGAGGGTCGCGACGTTCGGGCTGTTGATTTGTGGTCTGGGCTTGATTCTGGCGCATCGTCTGCGTTACCCAATTGTGCTCAGCTGGCGTCGGCTTATTGTCAGTGTTTTGGTTGGGCTTGCTTGGTTGCTGATTATCGTTCGTGGAGTTGGTATCAGAGTGAGAGCGACTATCGGTACTCAATGAGCCAGATGAGCCAGTCGGCGACGTAGTTCGGTCAGCGTATTTTGTCGCTTGGGGCGGGGCGTTATTTACCTGCGACAAGAAGTGCAGTGCACCAAGCGACAAGCCGCCGATGACGATTAGAGTTGCTATGCTAGTTGTAACCAGTTTTCGCTTCGTCATATGTCTATTGTAGCGCACTAAAATTATATGTCAAACTTTTAGCGTAAGCGTCAAGAAAATGCTACAATACTCTAGTAGTTTGGCGGAGAATCAGGTATAATATTCTCGTCGCGGGTGTCGTATAACGGCTATTATGTGACCTTCCCAAGGTTGAGACGGGAGTTCGACTCTCCCCATCCGCACCAATTCAGAACTAAAATGGCAACGGCCGATACCCGTCCCTCGGGTAAAGGAAGTTTAAAATACCGAGCGTCAACAATATCTTCGTAGTTTCCGTCCATTATAGGATCGCCTTTGTGTGAAACTTCATAGAAATGACGAGTCGACTCCCATCCCTGCCCGGAATCAATGTCGTAGAAGTACTCGGTGAATTTGCATATTCTTGTGGGTCTACCTATGACATCCAATCCCGTCTCTTCTTTTATCTCACGCTTTAAGCCATCAAGTAATCGTTCTTTGGGTTCAATACCTCCACCCGGTAGATCCCATTTCTTATCGGAGGAGGTTCTGTCTCTGACGAGCAGGATTCCTTTTTTACTCCTTATGACTCCATAGGCGGACGTTCTTTTGATTAAGCTTGTCTTGGCGACGACATGGGCTTTACCATTAATATCTCGACATAGTATCATATTCATATGGTTATTATAAACTAATTTTATTCAGCTAATCATGTATACTTAGAGAAAATCCACGATACTATTTGATTGGTTGGGACATAAACATTCTAGAAAGCAGCTCAGTAAGGGGCATGGACTTATGAAACCAATCAAGCAGGATACGCGCTTTAATTTCTTTATAAACTCAGAAATTATTAGCGGGGGAAATTTCAAAAAGATAATTCAAAGGGTTCTTGGTGGGGTGAGCGGGCGTGGGCGCCCGCAGGCGTTGGAGCTGAACCTGCGCGACTCAGCATTTACGCTCGAAATAGGTTCGAGTTTCAGAGTAAATTGCCACCAAGTGGACTTAACGAGTACAAGTAGTCATGCAATCATTCTTCAATCCATTGTTGATAGCCTACCACTTTGTATAAGTTCTTCTGTAAATTGTTTAAAGGTGTTTTGCGACCTTTTCAAAAAATCTTCAATCTGTGAAAATGTCAATTCCGTATCTCCTGTCTTTATGGCATCAATATCAAATCCTATATGAACAAGGTACCTACAGTCAATGCCAAGTTTTTTGGCACGTCTTTCTCGACGTTTTTTGTTGTCCTCCGAAATATCATCAAATATATTATCGCATATGTCGTGACGTATATGATTTCTCATATTTAGAATAGTTTGACTTAGTTCATCTTCTTTATTTTCGATTTTATTCTTATATTTATTTATAGCGTTAAGATGTTCTAGTATATTGGATGCTTCGTAAAGACATGAACAACAATATCTCATTTCACGAGTCTCTTCTAGACTACGATAGGCTGATTTATATCTGTTAAGTGTATGGTATACGTCACTTATCTCTAAGCTAGCGATAAAGGCAAGCATCTCGTTATTGACACTGTTATTGTGATTGTCTAGCTTGTATATTTTAATGCCAGCGTGCATTCCTCTAGCCATATTTTATATAAACTAGACCGTTGTTTAATCCCGCCGCTCTACCGCGATTGTGCACTGCGCCATCAACGCCACCGCCGCGCCGAGTGCTGCAAGTGTCGGTAGTAATAATGCGCCTACCACGCCAGCAGTGACGGGGAATTCCATGATACTTTCGCCTTTTTCGTTCTTGATTATAACGCGGCGGACGTTGCCTTCTTTGATAAGCTGCTTGACCTTCTCGACAACTTGATCGCCGTTAACGCTAAATTCTTCGGTATAGTTTTGTTTACTCATAATTGCTCTCCTTACGTTTTACTGCTCTTAGATAGTTTATTTATGATGACTTAGCTTTTTTGGGCTATATCTAGTATCTTGCGCCACAACTTTCGTGATTTATTAAGACTTGCTTGTAATGCGGTCTTATCTTCGGTCGAACCAAACTCTAACATATTTGTAATATTATGACACTGCCAAGCCATTATTTTCAAGTAGCGATAGCCACTTTGAATACATAGTCTGCTGATCGTGTATATCTATCGTACCACCTCACCACCTCTGCAACATCTCAACAGGCGTCCGCAGCTGTATGCCTAAGTGTATCCTTTCGTTGCTCGACCAGCCCCCCGAAATGTCGCGACCGCCTCGTGCAACGAAGAAGCCAGGCAATCGCTGAACTTGGCAGAATAATGATTTAAGCGGCGCCCTTATCACTTTGAAGCGAGAAACTCATCGAGCGTATTTTCGACTTCCATCCACCTAGGACTCAGCCACATCACGTGCGATTCGGTATTGTTGATGGAAAGTACGGCGTGCTTGATCTGCTTCGCGGTGTGAAGCGGATGGTCGAGCGGAACCGAACCATCATACTTACTATGCAGTATAAGCGTCGGTTGTGTGATAGTTTCGGGATTACCCTTCATCAAACGCCGACTAATGTCATTCATGAACCCACTGCCAGAGCGAAATTGCATAAACATCGACGCGATTGCATCGATAGACGACGGCGGGTAGCTAGCAAGCACGTCACGCGCGTCCAATGTCGTGAGTTGTTGAAACAAATAACTGACTATTTTTCGCGACCATCTGCGGAGCAGCCAGCGCATCACTGCCCACGTTACATGTTCGAGCACAGGATTAAACGCGATACGGGCTGCTATACGAGTACTTTGACTAGGCCATTTCTTGAAACTCACCGCGCTCATCAGGACGAGTTTATCAACGCTGTCGGGGTGAAGCTCGGCGAACCGCATCGCCGCTCTGCCGCCAGCCGATATGCCGACCAGGATGACACGCTCAATCCCGAGCTGTTCTAGCAACTCGTTTGTCGCCTGTTCGAACTCGCCATAGGTCTCGCTAAGCGCCGTATCTGTCCCACCATAGCCGGGTCGGCTGATGCTGAGGATTGAATAGCCGCGACTAACGAAGTAATCCTCACCCGTACGCATGGCGGCAGTCGTGTGACCGCCGTTCAAAATGAGAACCGTTAACGAGCCGTGCATGTCATGTCGATATTCGATCGTACCGCGGGACGTTTGAAGTAGCTCCATCATGTGCAATCAACCGTGCGAGGCGTGCTATTTCTTACCGCCGCGAATCGCGTCGATCAGTTCAATTGGGAAGAGCATCATCGTCTTTTGTGATGGCTCGGTGGAGATACGCTCCAATGTATTTAGCGTACGCAGGTTAATCGCGCCTTGGGTTTTTGCCAGGATCTCGGCAGCTTGCGCTAGTGTTTCGGCGGCAGCTTTTTCACCGTCGGCGTTGATGATGTTGGCGCGGCGCTCGCGCTCGGCTTCGGCTTGCTTGGCCATGGCGCGCTTCATGTCGCCAGGTAGTTCAATATTCTGAATCTTGACATTCTCAACGTCGATACCCCATTTGTCGGTCTCAGCGTCAACAATTTCCTTAATCTGCTGCGAAATCTCCTCGCGTTTGGCCAAGAGGTCGTCCATGTCAACGTTACCAGTGACGTCGCGCAGGGCAGCCTGGGCAAATTGGCTGGTGGCGTAAATGTAGTTAGTCGTCTCCAGCACCGCTTTTGGCGCGTTAATCACCCGGAAATAGACCACTGCGTCAACGCCGACAGTGACGTTGTCTTTGGTGATGACTTCTTGTTTCGGCACATCAATTGGCGTGGAACGCACATCGACCATCATCATCGTCTGAAAAATCGGCACGACTACCCGCAGTCCTGGTTCGCGCACGCCAGTAAATTTACCGAGCGTCAGCACTACGCCGCGCTGGTATTGATTGACAACCTTGATACCGCTCAGCACAAACATCAGTACGATGACTAAAATTACTGCTACTATTTCCATATGGACCTCCTGTTTATAAGGAGATTATACGCCACATATAGAATGGCTGGCAAGCGCCTCCTTGATCAGCTCGTCAACCAGCGCCTGTGGGCTGAGGCCCGAAGCCTCCCATAGTTTTGGATACATGCTGATGTTGGTAAAGCCGGGGATGCTGTTAATTTCGTTGAGAAAAATCTGGCCCGTCGGATCAAGGAAAAAATCAACTCGCGCCATGCCGTATCCACCGGTCGTGTGGTAGGCGGCCAGCGCGAGGCGCTGCAGTTCTGTCGCCATTGACTCGTCAACCTCCGCGGGGATAACGACGCGCGAAGTGCTGGAGGCGCTGTACTTATCGTCGTAGCTATAAAACTCTTCGCCAGGAAGAACCTCACCAGGTACGCTGACGCGGGCAGATGTGCCGTGGCCGAGGACAGCCAGCTCAAGCTCGCGGGCGGTGATCGCTTGTTCAATCAATACGGTGTTGTCGTGGCAGAAGGCTTCATCAAGCGCGGCGGTAAATGCTTCGGCCGAGTGGACTTTGCTGACACCGACGGACGAGCCAGCGCGGGATGGCTTGATAAAAATAGGCGTACCAAGCTCACTAGCTATCTCGGCGAAGGTCGGCCGCGGTGCATCGCTCGCTAGCGTGTGCCACGGCACAACTGGGACATGAGCGCCGAGTGCCAGCCGCTTGGTCATGTCTTTGTCCATGGTGACAGCCGCCGAAAGGAGACTCGGGCCGACATAGGGAATATGAAGTAGCTGTGCCAGGCCCTGCACGCTACCGTCCTCACCATTTTTGCCGTGAAGCACCGGAATTATCAGGTCAATCGGCAGCGGATCAGCGCTGTCGATGAGCAGCAGTCGCTGACCGAGTTGTGGCGTTAAATGTGGGCTTGGTTGGTTGCGTGCCTCGATCGTCTCGACGAGCCGCCACTGACCAGCATGGTCGATGTAGCATAGGTTTATGTCGTAGCGTGCTGCGTCCAGTGCCGCCAGCACATTAGTAGCGGAATTGATCGAGACCTCGTGCTCGGATGACTCGCCGCCAAATATGAGGAGAACGCGTAATCTATCCATTATCCTAGTATAGCGCATCGCGCCTTGGCGGGGCGAATTTATGGCGTGATATAATAAAGCGATGATGGCGGACAACAGGAATAAGAGGCTTAATAGATCGCTGGCACCTGAAGTCATTGGCAGTAGCGACTCGGTGGTTGAGTATGATAAGCGTGAGGTCGGCGGTACTATTGGTGTGGTTGCTGGTATGCTGATAGCTCTGCCGAGCGAGGCGTGGCACAATGTTTTGCCAGAAGTTGGCCAGCAGCCGATAATTCTTGGTGGCATGGCGGTGGCAATAGGGGGGTTGTGGCGGATATCTCAGGCTGTCCGACTGCGCGAGTATAGCGAGCGTGAGCCTGAGTTCCTTAGGGAGGCAGTCGACAATCTGCCGCCACTAGTCGATACTATCAAAGATAGTAGCGAGCGGCTAGATGAGCTGCTTAGGGAGCTCGACCAAAAGCGATTGGCATATGAGATGGCGGTTAAAACTGGTCGTACATCGGCCATACCGCTCACCACTGATGAGGCGGAACGTCACGCGGCACTTGTGCGACTGACCAGTTGCTGTTCTGGTGGCGCTGGTCTGGTCAATGTAGCAGCGGCGCAGGTTCTACACTGGGCTGGCTGCGCGTTGCCGCCGGAAATGACGGCGCCTGGGCGGCGCTGGTCTGGTCGCAAGGCTGGTCAGGCGGGGGCAAACGACGTATATCAAACGACGCTGGATATGTTGGAGCAGTATGTGCCGCTGGATGGGATGACGTGGCGAGAGTACGTGGCGTCGCCGGAGTTTGCGGCAGTCTGCAGAAGTGCTCAGCAGATTGATCGGGGCTTATCATTGCAGACAAGGCCGCTCAGGCGGCGACCCGCTGATTGTTTTTCACACTTTTCGCAGTATCGTCCGCGAGAGGATAATTGGCGGTAATGGACGCGCGACAACCCCTGGCCGAGCAGATGCGGCCGCAAACGCTGGATGAGGTGATTGGACAAAGTCATTTGCTGGGCGAGGGCGAGCTGCTGCGGCAAATTGTTAGGCGCGGCGAGCCGGTTAGCTTGATTTTGTGGGGGCCGCCAGGGACGGGCAAAACGACGCTGGCGCGAATTATCGCCCGCGAAGTCAATGCCGAATTTGTTGAGCTATCAGCGGTGACCAGCGGCAAGAAAGATGTCGAACAGGTGATTGAACACGCCAGGCAGAACTGGAATTTGGGGCTACGGACGATTTTGTTTGTTGATGAAATCCACCGCTTCAACAAGGCGCAGCAAGATGCGTTTTTGCCGCACGTCGAGAGCGGGCTGATTACTTTGATTGGGGCGACTACTGAGAACCCGAGCTTTGAGGTGATCACGCCGCTGCTCAGCCGGACGAGAGTGTTGGTATTGCAGCAACTCACCAAAGATGAAATTATATTGGTGCTGAAGTGGGCGCTGAAGACTTTGAAAAAATCCAAGCAAGTGTCGCCCAAAGCTCTAGACTATTTGGCAGAATTGGCGGACGGCGACGCGCGGGTGGCGCTGGGCAATTTGGAGTTGGCGTTGAGTTTTGGCGAGAAGGTTACGCCAGAGGTTGTCAAGGCGGCGGCCCAGCGGCGTTTGCCGGGCTATGACAAAAAGGGCGATGCGCATTATGACGTCATCTCAGCGTTCATCAAATCACTGCGCGGCAGCGACGCGGTGGCTGCGGCGTATTATTTGGCGCGGATGATTGACGCTGGCGAAGACCCGAAGTTCATTGCGCGGCGGATGGTGATTTTTGCCAGCGAAGATATTGGGCTGGCGGGTAACGGCGCGCTGAGCCTGGCGGTGGCGACTTTTGAAGCGGTCGAGCGTGTTGGCTTGCCCGAAGCCAAATACAATTTATTCCACTGTGCCATCGCCCTGGCTCGCAGCCAGAAGTCGCGCGAGATTACTGATCTGATGAATGAGGCTTTCGCTCTGGCACACAACTATCCGAACTCGCCGGTGCCGCTGCATCTTCGTAACGCTCCGACCAAGCTCATGAAAGATCTAGGTTATAACAAAGATTACAAATGGCAAGCTGGCTTCCAGCACGAAAAGGGATTTCTACCAGAAGATATTCCGCGTCCGCCGAAACGTTAGTTATCTCGGGCAGCGCTCATCAAACCGATCATACAGCGCCGCGTAGACGCCGTTGGTCCAGCCAAAGCCGTCTTGCAATGGATACTCACCGCCACCGCCGATGCGTGATTCACTATCGACATCATATTTCTCGATCATCTTGCCTTGGTCGGCAAAGACGCGCTCGGTCGAAGCCAGCCAGCGCCTTCTGATTTCCTCCGCTAACTCGTCGAGCCCGTACCGCTTCAAGCCACAAACCGCCACCCACTGCAGTGGCGCCCAGCCATTTGGCGCGTCCCATTGCTGGCCGTTATCAACCAGTGTTGTCCGCAGACCGCCGTCACGCAAAAACTCGCGTTCTAATTTCTCAGCCACGTGCTTGGCTTGTTTTTTGGTGGCGATACCACTGTAGAGCGGGAAGACACCAGCCAGCGTCGCGTGTGGCATCTGTCGACCAGTGCGGAAATTATAATCATAGAAAAAGCCAGTCGCTTCGTTCCAGCAGTACTGGCGGATGCTCTCGGCCCGGCGCTCGGCCAGGCGAATAAAGCGTTTCTTGAGCGGCGCCTGGCGCAGTACACCGTAACAATGTGTGATCGTCATCTCTAGTTCATACAATAAACAGTTCAGATCAACCGGCACGAGATCGGTTGTCATAATTGTTTCAATGTCGTGTGGATCATTGAACCAGCGCGAGCTGAAATCCCAACCACTCTCAGCCCCAGCCCGCAGGTCAAGGTAGACCTTGGCTTTGTTGGCGGAGCGACTGTTCCGAGCAGTTTCGATATCTTCGCGGCGACTTTCTGGGCGTGGCGTGGCCTTATCGTCGTAGTAGCGATTGAGTACCTGGCCATCAGGCATAGCTACCACGCGGTTGGTGGCCATAAAGTTGATACTCGAAAGCTTGCGTTGGCCTTTCATCCAGAATTTGTATTCGGCCAGCAGCGAGGGGAAATACTCGAGATAGGTCAAGCTCGGGGCGCGCCGGCCGGGTTTGCTGGCGAGGAGCTTGACCATCGCTGCGAAAAACGGCGGCTGGCTGCGACTGAGGAAGTACGTTCGATTGGCAGTCGGGATGAAATCAAAGCGCTGAATCATGTATACATAATTTTTCATCATGCCGTCGATCAGCTTCCACTTGCCGTCCACCGCCAGACCCAGCATGATAAAATACGTATCCCAATAAAATTGCTCGGCAAACCGACCGCCCGGCACCACGTAATCGTGCGGCAGGGCGATCAGCGAACCCTTCGACTTGTGGGCGCGGCGGATGAGCAGCGGCCAGAGATTGGTGACGTGCTGTCTGGCAGAGTCTGCCTGGACAAAGCTCACCTTTTTGACCGGCGATTCAAATTCATAAAAATGTAGCTTCACAAATTCATCCAGCCGAAAGTTGGGATCACGTCGGGCCAGGCGATACTCCTGGAGGATGCGGGTGGCTCGCTTTCGCGGTACGAGATCGACGAAAGTTTTACCATCGGCAAACACGCGGTGTGACTGCACTTCATGAAACAACTGCCCGAGCTTTTCGTCGGGATCTTTACGGTCGATCGGTGTGATGCGCTGGGCGGTGCGTGCTAACGTGCGCTTGATAATTGTTGTGGTTTTTTTGGGAAGCATATGGTTAAGTATAGCGTGTTACCGTGGGATAATCTATAGTAACGTTAAGTTTCTTATGTATTTTGTCAATCGGGAGTTTGTCGGGGTGGGGTCTACCGTTTGGCGGCGCGCTTTCGCTCATTAGCGTCAAGGTAGCGTTTACGCAGGCGCAAGGACTTTGGTGTCACCTCCAACAGCTCGTCGTCCTCGATGAAGTCGATGCATTGCTCCAGGCTGAACTGTGTAAATGGCGTCAATTGCACTGTGCCATCGGACGATTTGGAGCGCATGTTGGTTAGGTGTTTAGCCTTGCAAACGTTAATCTCAATATCTTCTTGGCGATTGTAAATACCGACGATCATACCAGCGTAGACTTCCGTGCCAGGTCCGACCAAGAGTTCGCCGCGCGCCTCAGCCGCCTGTAGCGCATACGGCGTCGTCGTACCGGCTTCGAAAGCAATCAGCACGCCGCCGCGGGTTTTTGGCAATTTGCCGCCCAGCGGTTGGTAGCCGTACGGCAGGGAATTCATAATCACTGTGCCTTTGGTGGCGGTCAACAACACGTTGCGCAGGCCGATCAACGCTCTCGTCGGCAGCACATAGGTCATGCGGGTAGCGCCGCTAGCGGTGGTTTCTTGCGACTTCATCTCAGCGTGGCGCGCACCCAACTCTTGGCTGATTGCGCCGATGAATTCGCTGCTAATTTCGATTTGCAGTTCCTCAATTGGCTCTTTTTCGACGCCGTCCTCGGTGATGGTGACCACTTGCGGGCGGCCAACTTCAAACTCAAAGCCTTCGCGCCGCATGGTCTCGATCAAGACGCTCAGGTGCAGCTCGCCGCGGCCAGACACCGTAAAGCCGATGCCGTTTTCTTCAACGCGCAGCGCCACGTTGGTTTCCAGCTCTCGCCGCAATCGGTCGCCAATTTGCCGCGAGGTGGTAAATTCACCCTCGCGCCCTTTCATCGGGCTGGTGTTTGGGCCGAGGTACATGCTCAATGTCGGTGCTTCGATGGCAATCGCCGGCAAGGCTTCCGGCTGTTCTTTGTCGGCAATTGTATCGCCAATGTGCGCTTCACTTACGCCAACCAGCGCCACGATGTCGCCGGCAAATGCCTCGTCAAGCTCTTCGCGGTTCAATCCGCGGTAGCCAAAAACTTTCTCAATTCGCGCTGAACCTGACACTTCGCCCTGTTTTAGCAAGCTAACCTGCAGACCGCGCTTGACCGACCCGCGAGCGATCCGCCCAATGGCATATTTACCCTGGAAGGTGTCGTACTGCAGGCTGGTCACCAGCATCTGGAAGCCGCCATCAGCCGTGACACTCGGTGCGGGGATATCGTTAATAATCGCTTCAAAAATCGGTGTGAGATCGGCGTCTTCACTCGGGTCAGCAGGGATCTCCCGCCACGCCTTGCCATCGCGCCCAACGGCGTAATAAATCGGATAATGCAGCTGACGATCATCGGTCGCTAACTCCAAAAATAGATCACTCAGTTCATCTTCAACCTCGGCGATTCGCCGCGCCGGCTTATCAATTTTATTAATCACCACCACCGGCTTCAACCCCAGTTCCAGCGCCTTGCTCAGCACAAACTTAGTCTGCGGCATCGGTCCTTCCTGTGCGTCGACGATCAACAACACACCGTCCGCCATCTGCAGCGTTCGCTCGACTTCGCCCGAAAAATCGGCGTGCCCCGGCGTGT
>CAUUMU010000026.1:0-11746 GCA_963546435.1 uncultured Candidatus Saccharibacteria bacterium | reverse complement strand
TTGGTGAAATACGTGCCGCTCGAGATGGCGCAAAAGGGTGTGGTGGCAACGCAGTATCCGATGGGCCCGGTTGAGGAGCTCGGGCTGCTTAAGATGGACTTTTTGGGTCTGTCTAACTTGTCCATCATCAACAATGCCCTGCGTATTATTCGTAAAGTCTACAAAATGGATATTGATTTATCAACGTTGCCACTGGATGACACGGAAACGTATAAACTATTCCAGCGTGGCGACACTACCGGCGTGTTTCAGTTGGAATCGGCTGGTATGAAGCGGTACCTGCGCGAGCTCAAACCAAGTGTCTTTGAAGACATCATCGCCATGGTGGCCTTGTATCGCCCGGGCCCGATGCAGTTTATCGACTCATTCATCAAACGTAAACACGGCGAGGAAGAGATTACCTACTTACACCCCGGCATGGAAAATTCGTTGAAAAACACCTACGGCATCTTGGTCTATCAGGAGCAGTTTATGCAGATTTCCAAAGAGTGGTGTGGCTTTACCGGCGGACAGGCTGACACCCTGCGTAAGGCAGTCGGTAAAAAGAAAATTGACCTGATGAAAAAGGTCAAGCCAGAGTTTGTCGAGGGGGCTGTTAAGGTCGGCGGTGCTACCAAAGAAATCGCCGAGCAATTCTGGGATGCGCTGGAAGAATTTGCTAACTACTGTTTTAATAAGTCACATGCGGCGTGTTACGGCTTGATTGCCTACTGGACGGCGTATCTCAAGGCACATTATCCTGACGCATTTATGGCGGCGCTGATGACCAGTGACCAAGATGATACCGAACGCCTAGCTATCGAGATGACCGAATGCAAGCATATGGGGATTAACGTACTCAGCCCGGACGTCAATGAATCATTTGTCGAGTTCGCGGTGGTGCCACATGAAAAGAAAATCCGTTTTGGTATGGCGGCAGTCAAGGGTGTTGGTGTTGGTGCGGTCGAAGAAATTATTCGTGCCCGCGAGGCTGATGGCCCGTTCAAGTCGGTCGAAGATTTTGCCAAGCGAGTGTCGACCGGCAAGTTTAACCGCAAGGCTTGGGAGTCGCTGATCAAAACTGGTGCCTTTGATAGCTTTGGTGATCGGTCTGACCTGTTGTTTAATCTTGACACCATTGTCGCCTTTGCTCAAAAAACTCAGAAAGAGGCCGCGTCGGGGCAGACTGACCTGTTTGGTATGCTTGGTGATGAGTCGGCTAATGTTCAGCCAACGATGCAGCTACAGCCAGCGCCGGCCAAACATACCAACAAAGAGCGGTTGATGTGGGAGCGCGAGCTGATGGGGCTGTATATTTCGGCGCATCCGCTCGATGCGTATGAAACATATCTGAGTGAGCAAGCGCAGCCATTAACGCAGCTGGTGCCAGAATACGACGGTCGCCTGATGACGATCGGCGGTATTATCACGACGGTGCGCACCATCGTTACCAAGTCAGGCAGCAAGATGGCATTCGTCGGGATCGAAGATAAGTTTGGTGAGGGCGAAGTGATCGTTTTTCCGAATTTGTATGAGCAAGTCGGCGCCAAGCTCGTCCAGGACGCTGTCATTCGGGTGACCGGCAAAAACTCAGCCCGTGATCGGGATGGTAATTTGGGCTCAGAGAGCAAGATGATTGCTGATGAAATTGAACTGATTTCTGACGATGACCTCCGGCAGTATCAGTCAACTGGCCGTAAAATGGAAGCGCCAAGAATGAGTAATAAAGTCAAGCAAGAGCGGCGTACAGCGTTCCGAACTCAAACGACTCAGCGAGCAGGCGCGGCCCGAGTATCGACAGTGAAAGGGACGAACATGAAGTCAACACCGGCCGACACGACAAACACGCCACCGCATCCAGCAGCCACGCACGCCGTGCCCGAGACAGAAAAGCTATTTCTTCATATCAAAAACCCGAGCGACCATGATAAACTAGTAGCACTCAAGTCGCTCTGCTCCGAATACGCTGGTGCGACTGACGTGGTGTTGGTGCTGGGTGAGGCCAACAAATCCGCCATGCGCATGCCGTTTCGTGTTGAGGCTGGCGATCAGCTGATGGATCAGCTGCGTCAGACACTGGGTGATGGATGCGTGGTCTTGAAATAAAATTTGTGCGTGGATCTACTGAACTTTTATCTCTCGTCGCCGCAGGAGCTTATTATACCAGCGAATCATACCGCGCCGTACCGGCCGGCCGACCATATTACCAAGCGATGCACCGATGGCGATGGCCACGCCGATCATGATAGCTCGTGCGAGGACGGCCAGTGACAGTAAAAATTCAGGGTCGGTCGGTGGATTTTCGATCACCCCCATCAAGCCGTTGTAGAGTGATAAGCCCGGCACCAGCGGCACGATGCCAGCAGCAATAATGGCCACTGAGGGAAAGCGCCATAGCCGGGATACTAGCACCGCTGTCAATCCGACTACTGTTGCTGCGGCGCCGCTGGCGATGACAACTCCGAGTGACCCAATTAGCGTACTTGACACCCACCATCCCAACACACCGACACCGCCAGCAATCAGCATTCCGAACAAACGCGCGTGATTGCCAGCCGCGAAACCAGCAGCAATAATCAGCGCCCCCAAGTATTGCGCTCGTATATCTGCCGCTAGCCCCAGCCGATCCGGCGTCGTTGGAAAACTGATACCAAATCGCTGAATGATGTATAGCCCGGTCATCACGCCGACAACGATACCCATCGTTGCCATGATCACCCGTAGTAGCCGGGCATTTGCTGTCACATAATATTCATCAATTGCATCCTGAAAAGCGCCGACGATCATCAACCCTGCAACCAGCAGCACGATACCGCTGATCACCAGCATCGTCGTATCAACCTGCCAGCCCAGCCAGCCATTCAGCCACTGGGCAGCACCCGCCGCCAGGGTGATTAGGAGTGCGGTAATGATTTGCAGGTAAAATGTTGCGAGACCCCATTTGTCCAGAATCCTCATTGTCGCCGTCGCCACAAAGCCCATTGCGAATGCTAGACCACTCATCAGAATTGAGCCGTTAAATAAAATCACCACGCCCATCGACACGCCACCGCCCGCCAGGCAGACGATCCAGTGTGAATGTTCCCGTCGATTTGTCAATAATTCCTCGGTTCGTCTCTCAGCCTCTGCTAGTGGTAAGTGATGGTCGCGAATCACGAGGGCGAGGTTTTGCAATGCTTGGATCGTTTGGTAATTGACATACTTCAACGTGATTGTTCGCACCAACGTGAGCGGTTCGCGCTCAGAGCCGCGATCTTGAGATATGGTGATGAGCGTTGAGCTGATATCAATGTGGACCCGTCGTCTGCAGTACGTGCCAGTGATCCCCAGCGCCATATGCACGACGTCCCGTGCGGCCACTCCCATCGCCAGTAGTTCCTCGGCGATTGTCATCGTCATCCGCAGCGCTCGCATATTTGGCGTCAGGCTCTCGTCGATTTTATCTAATTGCCAAATGGGCTCTGGCGTTGGTAATCGTGGAATTCGTCCCAGTGATCGCTTGATAAATTCAGGTACTTTTCTTTTGACGGTTGTTTTCACATCACTACTATAGCGCCTCTTGGCTAAAATGAAAATAGTTTAGTGGGTCGAGACCTGCATGGGTGATACAATAAGCTTATGGACGAACGGCAGATAGCTCAACTTGAGACAATAAAAAATAAAGTGCGTGATATATTAGGCGGCGACCCATCGGGTCATGCTGATGATCACGTTGAGCGGGTGGCACTGCTGGCGGAGCGTTTTGCTAGCGAATGCAGCGAATCAGTAGATCTGCAAGAAGTGTTGCTGACGGCTTGGCTGCATGACGTCGACGACTACAAACTAGTCGGCAAGGCGCAGGCAGAGAAATTGACGAATGCAGCCAATAGTATGGCGGAGGTGGGAGTGGCCACCGACCTATGCCAGGCGGTATTAGAAAATATTGCGGCGATTGGTTATAGTAAACGGCTGAACGGCCAGCAGCCGCGACGGGTAGCCGGGCAGTTGGTATCTGACGCCGATATGTGCGATGCTATCGGTGCGGTCGGGATTGAGCGGGGATTGATGTATGCTTGCCATCACGGTGGGCGGATTTTTGACCCCGCGGTTTGGCCAAATGTTGATCTAGCGGCGCACGAATACGACGTTAGCGGCAACACGCATGATACCGACGGCTTCATCAATCACTTCTTTGAAAAGCTGCTGAAGCTAAAAAGCTTGATGCTAACGGAGCCGGGGCGAATAGAAGCAGGGAAGCGCCAGCACGTTATGGTTGATTTCCTTCGTGCCTATTTCCGCGAAAAGGATGTGCCGGAGTGGAGTGAGTTTTTGGAAGGGTATTTACTTGATATAACTAAGGCAAATGATTTACAATAGGCGGACAAGGACTATAGTATGAGTGAAGTTTCAGAAAATATATACCCACTGCTGGTAGAACACAGCATTCATGACAGAATGGAAGATTGCGAAGTCTCGTATAGCGTTGTCGGCGGGCTGGGTCTACATGCGGTTACCAACGCTGCCGAAATTGATTGGGACAATCACGTTGTGTATCTGCCTGGCGGTGTGTGCTTACCGTGTTTACGTAAAAATGGTACGGTGCGAGACCTTGATACATTAGTGCAAAGCACAGATAAGGTTGTTGTGAAGGGTTGTCAGCAGGAAATGACCGATGCTATCGGTGATAAGTTAGTAATTTCAACCTTTGGACTTAATCCATACGAAAAAAATCGTCGTGGTATATTTGATTTCGTCGGTGATCGTTATATTGATGATGAAGGTCGTCTATACTGGCGCCTTGGCGGTATTGAGACGGAAATTCCTTCATCTAGTCTTGATCAGTGGCTTGTGAAGAGAGATGGCGAGACAGTATGTGCTATCCTTAATCCAATTGCTCAATTAGGAGCGTACGGATGTCGTTCAATTACCGGCTGGCGTCCAAAAGACAAAGAAAAAGTCGAGGAGTTAATAAAAGTTATAATGCCAAACCGCAAAATTTCAGATATTCCGCAAGATTGTCGCGACCAGTATTATACGTTCAGGGAACAATCAAAAAAAGTTACCGAAGCTAGAAAAAAGTTAGGCTGGTTTGGGCTAAAGGCTGGATTGCTATCATTCCTTGAGCGTCAAGAGTGGGCGGTACGACTTGCTCAAGGCGAACTGGATGGCGTACTCAGTGGTTTTGTCGGCAAGACGTGATCGCTTGATATAATGGTAGCTGTGAATAAACGGTTGCAGCAAAAACTCAAAACCCTACCGCGCACTCCCGGCGTCTATTTTCACAAGTCAGCCAGCGGCGAGATTATTTATGTAGGCAAGGCGGCGGTGCTGAAAAACCGCGTGCGCCAGTATTTTCAAGATTCGCGCGGGCGGGATAATAAAACCATGGCGTTAGTGGCGGAAATTGCTGATACTGATTGGATTGAGACCGAGAGCGAAGTTGATGCACTGTTCCTGGAGAGCGAGATGGTCAAACGTTACATGCCGCGTTACAACGTACTGCTGCGCGATGATAAATCGCAAATGTATGTGCGAATTGACATGAAAAGTGAGTGGCCAACCGTCAGTTTTACGCGTAATCCAGCTGATGATGGGGCGGAATATGTTGGCCCGTTCTATAATGGCTTTGCTTTGAAAAAAGCGCTGCGCTATTTGCGGCGGGTTTTTCCGTATTTGACCAGGCAGCGCCGTCCGGGGCAGTCGAAGTTGGATGAAGATTTGGGCCTCAGTCCGCGGCTGAGTGATGGGCCGGAGCTATACAAAGCTAATCTACGCAAACTCATCAGCTATATCAAGGGTGATCGTAAAGCCATCGCCGCCGAGCTGGAGCGCGACATGAAAATGGCGGCTGGACTGCATGATTTTGAGCGGGCGGCTGATCTTCGCAATAAGCTGCGCGCCATGCAGGAGTTGCAGCGGCGGGTTTGTTTTGGCGACAAAGAGTTTTTGGATATTTCTAAGGACAAGGCGCTGGCTGATTTGGCGAAATTGTTGGGTCTAAACGGTATACCAGCGCGCATTGAGGGTTATGACATTTCGCATATGAGTGGGCGACAAGTCGTCTCTAGTATGGTGGTATTTACGAATGGCGCGAGCGACCGGGCGGAGTATCGCAAATTCAAAGTCAGTGAGAAAAATGATGACACGGGTAATATCCATCAGACGATTTTTCGCCGGCTGAGCGAGCGTAATCTAAAAAGCTGGGGCCGTCCTGATCTGCTGCTCATTGATGGTGGCAAAGGCCAGCTAGCGGCGGCTATCAAAGCTCGTGATGAGCGTGGTGCAGCCGTGCCGATTGTCAGTATCGCCAAGCGCGAGGAAGAATTATTAGTGCATAAAACTGGCTCGCAGATTAATACGACGTTCATTGAGCAAATTCGGTCGCAGCCACGGGCAGATATCGCTATTCACGAAGACGGCGATGTTTATATAGTGAATTTACACCCGAGTCAGCGCAACGCCGGCTCGCATTCAAAAAACTTACGAGCTAGCATTGAGCAGAATCATAAAGAACACCCCGAGGCAGAAGACAATGCTCTTGCGGCAACCGACATCGTCAAATTGTTCCAGCGCATCCGCGACGAGTCGCATCGCTTTGCGGTGAGTTACCACACGGCGCTCAAACGCCAGCAGCAAACGAAAAATCAGCTGGAGGAAATTCCTGGCGTGGGGCCAAAAACCCGCGCCAAATTGCTGAAAAAATTTGGCAGCATCAATCATATACGGAACGCCCCGCTGACTGATCTCGAAAAAATTGTAGGTAAAGAGCTAGCGAAAAAGATTATGCTTATGCTATCATCATAAGTATGAGTCGCAAGTATGGATTTACCGTCATAGAAATACTAATTGTCGTTGTGGTTATCGGCATCTTGGCGGGTATCGGTCTCGTCAGCTATAACGGGTGGCGCAAAGAGACGGTGCGTAAGGCTATAACGTCAGATCTACAGAATGCGCTATCAGCGGCGGAGCAGGAAAAAAACTTCAAAGGATCATACCCAACGACATTGCCGCAGTCGTTCAAGAGTGGCTCGCCAGATATCGTAATCACTGTACGGACAATCCCGCCGTCTGGTTCGACGCCGGCCGCGATCTGCATTGAGGGGACGAGTAGTCGCCAGCAGCTCCAGCTGCACATCAAGAGCACTGAGCGCAAGGTAGTCGACGGTGCCTGCTAGCATTATGATATAATGAAATGTAGTCATGAGACGACAATTTGCAATATTTTTTGTTAGGTGGGTACTTAATTCTGTTGGTATCTGGGTGGCGGTGCGGCTTCTCGGGACGAGTGAGCCAGTGGTTGAGACGACGGCAACGTTTATCCTCGCTGGTTTAATTTTTTCGATCGTCAACTCTATCTTGAAACCAATCGTTGTCATTTTATCACTACCGGCGATCTTGCTCACACTCGGTTTATTTACGCTGGTGGTGAATGGCATCATGGTTTACATATCATTGGCACTGGCGCCGGGATTATCCATGAGTTTTGGCTCGTCAATTCTTGCCGGAATCATACTCAGTCTGGTAAACTATATAGTGAGTAGCGCCTTCGTTATCAAGCCGGCGCCAGAATAAGGAGAAAGCATGTCACTTGATACTATTTTGCCGTATGTCACATTAGGATCAGCCGTTTTGATGATCATTGCCATATTGTTGCAGCAGCGTGGCGCGAGCCTAGGTGCAGGCTTTGGCTCGTCGGGCGAACTGTTCACCACGCGGCGAGGTTTTGACAAGAACTTGTTTGATGTGACTATCGTGTTTGCTGTTGTGTTCGTACTGTCGATCTTGGCGAGTTTGGTGTTGCCGAGTCTGAAGGGCTAGGAGTGCGCCTTGGACACAAAAAAATCATCTTGGAAAAAATTTCTGCGGCTGGACTTCGCAACAAAAGACCTTGATGGGCAAGCGGAAAAACTGACTAAAACGACCTTGCGTCACACGCATATGTTTATCTCTTCGCGCCTCGAACATTTGGCTGGAGTCAAGCGCCATGTCCTGAGCTGGATCTTTCTGGTTATTCTATTGATTACCATCAGCATGGTGCAGTGGCTGTCATTTCGTGAATTGTACGCTCATAACGTACCAGCCAGGGGTGGGTCGTATTCAGAGGGCGTGCTGGGCCCGCTAGAGACGCTGAACCCAATCTTTGCTCGTAGTAGTGCCGAAAAGTCAGCGGCCCGACTGATGTTTGCGAGTCTTTATAATTATGATACGACCGGACATATCAAGGGGGACCTCGCTGAGTCAGTCACAGTCAATGAGGCCGAGACTGAGTACACGGTCAAATTGCGCCGTAATCTCAAGTGGTCAGACGGAGCGCCACTGGATGCTCGCGACGTGGTGTTTACTGTTAATCTACTCAAGGATGCACGGACACAATCGTCAATTACTGGTTGGCAGTCGATCAACGTCAAGCAGGTTGACGAGCGGACAGTGCAATTTACTCTGCCAGCCCCGTACGCACCATTTATGCATGCGCTCACCTTTCCGATTTTGCCTCAGCACAGTCTCAGTGAAGTTAATCCAGCTGAGCTCCGCGAGCATGGTTATGGTAAGTCGCCCGTAACCTCTGGGCCGTTTGCTATGCGGATTCTACAGAATGCCAATGCTGATGGGTCGAAAAAAGTGCTTCATCTCGTGGCGAACTCGCAGTATCATCATGGCGCGCCAAAGCTGGATCGCTTTCAGCTGTATGTATATCCGACGCGGGATGAAATCACCAAAGGTCTCAAGACGAGTGAAATTATGGCGACACCAGAGTTGTCGTACATGGCCCAATCAGATCAAATTCGTCACATGTATGCCTCGCGGTCGTACGCTATTAACGATGGTGTCTACGCACTGTTTAATACCCAAAGCGAGGTAGTGAGCTCGCGTAAGGTTCGGCAAGCACTGGTCCAGTCGATTAATACCCAGGCGCTGCGCGAGAAGTTTGCCTTTGCGAGGAAGTCACTACATGGCCCAATTTTTGACGACCAAGTGGACGGGCAGCTGGCCGGTCGTTTGCCGTATGACACAGAAGCAGCGAAAAAATTACTGGACGAAGAAGGATGGAAGGTGGTCGGTAATCAGCGTAAAAAGGGTGAGCAGGTTTTGCAATTGTCGTTCGTGACGCTCAAGGGCTCTGATTTTGAAACTATTGCGCGTGAACTCGTAAAAGTCTGGCAGGAAACGCTGCATATCACTGTTGACTTGCGGGTAGTTGATCCAAATGATGCCTCGCAAAACGTTTTGCAGTCTGTTCTGCGGCCGCGTGGCTTTGATGTACTGTTGTATGAGTTGGTGCTGGGCGGTGACGCTGACGTCTTTGCCTACTGGCATTCGTCACAGGCCAATCAAGGCGGTCTCAATTTTGCTAACTATAACAGCGCGGTGGCCGATGATGCTCTCGCCGCAGGTCGCACCAAACAAAGCGCCAAGCAACGAGTTAGCAAATACCAAACATTTACCAAGCATTGGCAGTCCGACGTGCCGGCCCTCGCACTATATCAAGTGCAACTGGATTACATTCACTTGCGTTCCGTGTCGGCGCTTGATAAGTCAATGCGGTTGGTATATCCCACCGATCGATTCGCCGACGTGATCTATTGGACAGTTCGCCAAGATTCAGTTTACAAAACACCGTAGGGTCAGGTATAATGATGACAGTCGTGCGGGCGTGGCGGAATTGGTAGACGCGCTAGCTTGAGGGGCTAGTGAACGCAAGTTCGTGGAAGTTCAAGTCTTCTCGCTCGCACCAAATGGGATTATTGTACATCACTATGTTGGACGTGTCAGAAACTGAGAGACCTCAAGCTCGTCAGATTGTTAAAACACTTATTAGTGCCCTCGTAGCAGTTTGGCAGACATCACCGCGTACTATCATTATTCAAGCGGTTGGAGCGATATTGACGGCATCATTACCGCTCGCAACAACATATTTTGCAGCGTTAACAACCACCGCATTGACAGAGGCATATACCGGTGGTGGTGACTCGCAGCAGCTACTCGTGTACGTAATTATTACAGTGGTGCTTGGCGTGGTCATGAGTTTTTGGGGAATTGTGCAAGCCTATTTTGAGCAGTTAATGCGTTACCAGCTAGAATCGAGTATTAACGATCAGATGTATGCACGGCTTCATGGACTGGATTTTTGGCGTTATGATGACCCGGCGACAATTGATATGTTTGATCGAGCGAAGCGCTTTGCCGGTTCATTTTCGTATCTGTTTTCACGCCTAACTAACATCGTGACAAATATTATCTCGTTAGTGATAGGGTTATGGATTATCTCATCAGTTGGTTGGTGGCTGGGCCTGTTACTTGTCGTGGCTATCATCCCTAGTGGTATCGTTCAGTTCCGGCTATCTCGTTTGACATCAAACTATTGGCGCAAAAACACTAATGTCAGGCGGCGTATGTGGTGGATCGAATATGTGGTGAGTAGGCCAGAGAATGTTGCTGAATTACGATTGTATGGCATTGTCAAGCATCTGTTAACAGAGCGGGCTGCGCTACGTGATAAGGATCAATTACAGATGATTAAATATGAGCGCAGCTTTATGGGTAAGCGGCTTGGTGGCGAGGCACTGCAGGCAGCTGCAGAAGTGGTGGCGCTGGTGTGGGTAACACTAGAAATTATTGCGCATCGCCAGTCGATTGGTCAGTTTGTATTGGTACAACAAATGGTGGGTCGAGTACTTGGTAGCGTTGATAGTTTGATTTCAATATATAACTCCATCGATGAGGAGGTGATAAATATGGCTGATTACCAGCGGTTTATGGAGTTGCCATTGGTAAATATCAAGCCAAGCCTACCGCTTAGTGTAGACAAATCGATTACGATTAGTAATATCAAGTTTCATTATCCAGGTAGCAAAAATCTCGTACTCAAGGGTTTGTCACTAGATATTAAGTGCGGTCAGCATGTGGCGATCGTCGGTGAGAATGGCGCAGGCAAAACCACGCTGGTGAAATTATTGACGGGATTGTATCAACCGACTGGCGGCGAGATTTTGATTGATGGACAGAATCTTCGCGAGGTGAATACAGCTGATTGGCATCAGAAATTAGCCGTGCTAAGCCAGAGCTTTATTCGCTATGATTTTGCGACGGCTCATGAAAATGTGTGGTACGGCGATGTTTCTCGTGGATTAGATTGGCGACGGTTGGCGGCCGCACTCAGGCAGGCGGAAGCCGATGATTTCGTGAAGAAGTTACCAAAGGGCGGAGATAGTTACGTTGACAAGTGGATGATGGATGACGGTGATGACAGAAGCGTGGACCTGTCCGGTGGACAATGGCAGCGGCTGGCGTTGGCGCGTAATTTTTACCGTGATGCACCAATTGTTATTTTGGATGAGCCGACCAGCGCTGTTGATGCGGCGGCTGAGGCACGGATTTTCCGTCATCTCTTCAAGCAAAAAGATAAAACGATCATCACTATCAGCCATCGCCTAAGCACCGTGAAAAAAGCTGATACAATTTACTTTATGAAAGATGGTCGAATTGTCGAGCAGGGATCGTGCAGCGAGTTGATTGCCAAACGTGGTGAGTTCTATGAAATGTTCAAAGAACAACTATAGTTTGCTATAATGAGTAAAGTGGCGCGTTGGCGGAGCGGTTACGCAGAGGTCTGCAAAACCTTTTAGACGAGTTCGACTCTCGTACGTGCCTCCAGGATTGTCGATAAAAGCTCTCTTGGAGAGCTATAGTATAAGTGAAAATATTGAGTGAAATAAAGTTGAATTTGCAACTGAATTTTTGTATTTTGCGAAGGGAGAATATTGATTTATGTTTTCAATATTAGGTGCAG
>CAUUMU010000025.1:0-11941 GCA_963546435.1 uncultured Candidatus Saccharibacteria bacterium | reverse complement strand
TCTGTTGGGATAACTACCCCAGCAATTCGAGCCATGCTTAACCCTGCCTTTGCTTGTTCTTAGGTTTTCTTTTGTTGATGACGTACAGGCGGCCTTTGCGGCGCACTAGCTTGTCACCTTTCTTGGGATCTTTGTCGATCTTCTTGACACTTGCACGAACTTTCATAAAGTGCTCTGAAATCTCCCTTCCCGAGTAAACCCGAGATTATCGTTAGTATTATGACGAGCGCCGCGTGTTTCTCGCCACGTGCGCTGGTCGCTCCTCCTTGAGGCGAAAGACGATGCGACCCTTTGTGAGATCGTAAGGAGTCATCTCGACCTCCACCCTATCACCAGGCACCAGGCGGATGTAATTCTTGCGCATCCGTCCCGAAATGTGCGCGATGATACTATGGCCATTCTCCAGTTCCACCCGAAATTGGGTATTAGGCAGTGCTTCCACCACCTTACCAATCATCTTGATGACTTCCTTTTGACTCGCCATAAGTTACAGTTGTCAATTATACCGTATCGCCTTGGCGATTACAAGAGGGACGAGCGTCGTTTTTTCGACTTTTTCTTGGTCAGTTCGTCTGGGTCAAAGTCGTCATAAGTAACCATCAGAGCGCGCGAGTTGAGCTGGCGTAGTGACTCGAGGCCGACTGAGACTACGATAAGCAGCCCGGTACCGCCGATCGACAGGCGTGAGCCGCGGATTGCCGCTAGGTGATACATCAAATATTCAGCGATAAACGGCAAGATGGCGATGATGCCAAGAACGATTGAGCCAAACAAAATTAAACGATTGACGGTGCGCATCAGATACTTTTCGGTTTGTTCACCGGGTCGAACACCCTCAATAAAGCCGCCCTGCTTTTGCAGATTCTCAGCGATTTCGTTAGCGTTAAAGACGATCCCGGTGTAGAAATAAGTAAAGGCAATGACCAAGAGGAAATATAGCGTCGGGTAAATGAACGCCTCCCAGGTGCTGCCGGTGAAGGCGCCGGGGTTTGGTGCTTGGAACCACGTGATCAAGGTGTTGGCGGTGTTTTGCAGGTCTGGATTGCCCGAGGCTTTCATAACTTGGCCGATGAATTGTGGCAAGCTGAGGAAAGCGACGGCAAAGATGACCGGGATGACGCCAGCGGCGATTAGCTTGACCGGCAGGATACTCTTGATGCCGCCGTAGCTGGAATTGCCGTGAATGCGCTTGGCATAGTTGATAGTGATGACGCGCTGGGCTTCGTTGATTTTCACCAAGAAGTAGAGAACGATGAGTGAGGCGATGGTCATGATCACCACCAGCCAAAAGACGGTTGGATTCACCGGCAGAGTAAACCAGTTAAAGACGTTCAGTCCGCCAGCCGAGGTGTTGCCGAGCGACGAGATGAGTGAGCCGAGCATCTGCGGGATCTGGCTGATGATACCAGCGAAAATCAAGATAGAGATACCATTGCCGATACCTTGCTCGGTGATCAATTCACCCAGCCACATGAGTAACACCGAACCGGCAGTCATGGCTGTCACACCAACTGTCCACTCAAGCATCGTTGGATCGCTCAGCGTGGTCGTACCACCGGCCAGCACTGTCTGGCGCAAGAGGAAGATAAAGGCGATCGACTGGACGATAGCCAGCGGGATGGTCAGCCGCCGCGTCCACTGCTGGATCTTGCGCCTGCCCGATTCGCCGTCCTTGTGTAGCTCCTCGAGCTTCGGGATAGCCTTGGTGAGGAGCTGAGTGATGATACTAGCGGTAATGAATGGACTGAGTCCAACCAGCACGAGTGAAAAGCTTGCCAGCGCACCGCCTGAGAGCAAGTTCAAGAACCCACCGAGGTCAGTTTGCCCCAGCGCTGCCGCCAGCGCCGTCTTCATCTGTGTCGGATTCGCCAGCGGCACCGGAATATGCGCTAGCATTCGATACACTACAATAATCCCCACCACAATGGCCAGGCGTTTCTGCATATCTTTATTTTTCAGCGACCGCCACACGGTCTTCCAACTCATCATCGTCGTTTACCCCTCTGTCTTTGGCATTTATATCCTCAGTAACTCTTTTCAGTATAGCGTAATTGTTGATGCTTTTCCATAGGTTTATTGCTGTTTTATCTAAATTGACTGTCGGTTGTATTAGACAAAGTATAATCTAGAGTGGTTTTTTACAGATATATACTTTATATGCGAAGACGTTATCTTCAACACCATCAGAATACAGCGAGGCGGCTGTCACATTAACAAATAAGTGTTCAAGCCGTAGCTTCTTAATGATGCCCGCAAGAGGCCGTGCTAATCGTCTTAATCGGTCAAATGATGGTTTTAGGCCCGTGGTCCAATCTTGAACCTCCATTAGTTCAAAACCGGCTTCCTCGATAGACTGTTCAAATTCACCCCTACCGAATTGATACATAGCATGGATCGCAGCGTAATCTTTCACTAAATCAGCTAATCGTTTTATCTCTTGGTTAAAATTTTTGTAATCCATCTCGTACTCGGCGCAGACTAGCATTCCTCCAGGTTTAAGTACTCTGTAACACTCCGACAACACCTGCTTTACATTCCGGGCATGAGACAAAGATTCTGTTGTATAAATGCGATCAAAGCTGCTGTCATCAAAACTTAAATCTGAGTAATCTTGCACTAGAAATGATGTTCGTGCTGCAACCCCATGCCTTAGAGCTCTGCGAGCAGTATTTTTAACTTCGTGCGGTGTTATCGTAATGCCAGTAACCTTGACCTCACAGGTCTTTGCGATTTCAGTAGCGACAACACCTTGTCCGCAGCCAGCGTCTAGTATGCGCATGTTTGGGTGTAATCGGAGTAATTTGATGAACTTACTATGGTAGTTAGCCTGTGCTTTATCCTCAGTCGTGTGTTGATCATCATAATATCCGAAGTGCTGACTGCGCTTCATGACGAGTAAATACCCCAGTCTTGAGCCGAGTTTTTGGTAATAGCTTGCTGCAGATTTACCGTCTTTTGATTTATTGAACATATTCATATTATACCATTTACGTAAAATACCCCGTCCTGTGCGGGGTATTTGTTTGCGCAGCTAATAAGTTACTTATCGCTCTCCTCGACATCCTTGGTACTTCGACGCAGTGGTGTCGCGACTTTCTCAAATGAGCCACCAGCTTTTTCAATCGCTTTGACGACCGAAGCGGAAGCAGCTTGTACTTTCAAGTTAACCTTAGCCTTCAATTCACCGCGAGCGATCACCTTGACCGTGTGGAACGGCGTAGCAATGTAACCTTCGGTAAACAGCAGTGCGTTGTCAACGGTTTTACCGTCAAAGGCATTCAAGTGATCCAAGTAGACTACCTGAGCTGGTGTGCGCAGGCTCTTGAAACCGCGAGCCTTTGGCACAGCCTGAGCCAGTGGACGCTGGCCGCCCTGGAACATGGCACGAAGCTTTTTACCAGTGCGGGCGTTCTGACCCTTGGTACCGCGACCAGCGGTTTTACCCTGGCCAGCAGCGATACCGCGACCAACACGCTTTTTATTCTTGTTTGCTGAAACTTGGAGATCGTTGTACTTCATTACTTAGCCTCCTTTTTAGCAGCTTTTTTGATTGGCTGAGCATTGAGCCATTGTTCGCGCGGAACTAGTGACTTCAATGCTTCAATGGTTGCGTAGGCGATGTTCACCTTGTTGGTTGAACCAAGCGACTTGGTCAGTAAGTTGCGAACACCAGTTACGCCGATAATCTGCCGCACCACACCACCAGCGATAATACCGGTACCAGGAGCAGCTGGCTTG
The DNA here is from genome assembly GCA_963546435.1 of uncultured Candidatus Saccharibacteria bacterium. Taxonomy (GTDB): domain Bacteria; phylum Patescibacteriota; class Saccharimonadia; order Saccharimonadales; family Saccharimonadaceae; genus Nanosynbacter. The sequence continues at coordinate 8,203 of CAUUMU010000025.1, read as the reverse complement.
ATCAGCACGCGGGCGCCTGAGAACTTGACTTCGCTGTCGTGTGGAATGGTCTCGCCGTTCAGCGGCAAAGTAATCAAGTGCTTCTTAGCAACTGAGGTTGCCTTAGCAACAGCAGCTTGCACGTCGGCACCTTTGGCCACACCGACACCAACCTTGTCCTTGCGGTTACCGACAACCACCAACGCCTTAAAGCGGAAGCGGCGGCCACCCTTTACCACGCGGCTCACACGGTCAATGTTGATTACCAATTCCTCAAACTCTTTTGGTGCATCATCACGCACGTTTCGCCGGTCATCGCGGCGACCACCACGCGGACTGCGAGGCCGGCGGCCTTCTGCGCGTGGGGTAGTATTTGCAGCTTGTTCTGCCATACTAGAACTCCAATCCTTCTTGGCGCGCAGCATCAGCCAATGCCTTCAAGCGACCAGCGTACTGGCGGCCGTTGCGGTCAAAGACCACTGCGCTAATTTTAATCTTCTTTGCTTTCTTGGCAATTTCAGTACCGATGGCAGCACATTTTTCGCTCATCGTACCTTTTGCTTTGGTGCCGACAGTAGTTGCGGCAGCCAATGTCTTGCCAGCGACGTCGTCGATCAGCTGAGCACTGACGTGCATGTTGCTGATGGTAACCGTCAGGCGTGGGCGCTCTGCAGTGCCTGAAACTTTCGCGCGAACGCGGTTTTTGCGAAGAGCTTGGTTGAGTAATTTCTTGTTCTCAGTCATGATTACTTACCTGTCTTTCCTGCTTTGCGCAAAATCTGCTCGTCGGCGTACTTGATACCCTTGCCCTTGTACGGTTCAGGCTTCTTCAGCGCGCGGATTTCCGCAGCGACTTGGCCGACTTGCTGTTTATTGATACCGCTGACGATGATAGTCATCTTTTCATTGGTAACGGTTATGCCTTCTGGGGCTTTGTATTTGACTGGGTGTGAAAACCCGAGCGCCATTTCCAGCTCGTTGTTGCTGGAGCTGACGCGGAAACCGACACCATTGACCTCGAGGCGCTTCTCGTAGCCCTTGGTAACGCCGATTACCATGTTGTTGATCAGCGCGCGCATCAGACCGTGCTGGGCGCGAGCAGTTTTGGACTCATCCTTAGGATGAACCGTGACTTGTCCGTCTTCGACTTTCACCTCAACTGCTGGCGTGATGAATTGCGTCAATTCACCTTTCGGGCCCTTGACGACCACATCGCCAGAGTCAACCGTGATTGTCACACCGGCCGGAATAACCACCGGCAGTTTTCCGATTCGACTCAGACTCATTACTCACCTTTCGTGTGATTTGATATTAACTTTGGAATTATAGCATATCCGAGGATATGAATCAAACCCAGCCTAAAAAGGGCAAATGGCATTTACCCACTGCCCGCCCAGCACAACTTCTACGGCGTCGGCTTATCTTTCTTCGGCTCAGGAGCTTTCTTAAACTCGGCGCTAGCCAGCCCGGCGTCCAGGTCTTTGCCCGATACGAAACGGACTTTCGCGGCTTCAATCGTTGCCGGAGTAACGTCTTCGGCTTTATCAACTCCTTTGGCTTGCAGCGTAACATGGAAATAACCGAGGTCGCCAAGATGAATATTCTCGCCGTCCAGCAGCCGCCGGCGGATTTCATCGGTCAATGCCATCAGTACGGCATAAACATCGACGTGGCTGACGGTAGTTGATGTATCAGATATACTTTGGGCAATGGTTTTAAGGTCAACTGGCTGGCGTCCAGTAACTGTGGCATAGAACTTTTTCGGGTCGGCCGGCTTGGTTGGATTAGTTCGTCTAACTGCTTTATATTGAATTGGCATATATACTCCTATCTATTTGGCAAAACTGCCTTTATATTTTGTAAAATAGCCTTTATGTTTTCAAAAACAGCCTTTATGTTTTGATCGATACATATAGCTACCCGGGCTAACCCGCCTGATAGTCCCCCGATAGCCTATTTACTATCTCTGTTACTAAAGAAACCTGACCAGCACCCCCCTTCTAATTCGTCATAGTATATAGCTATGCGGCCAAGCTCGGCGCCCAGCCGATAACAATAACCAGTATAGCATGAAGAAAGAGAGACGGGCAGACCTCAAGGAGACAGAACGTTTAGCCGCTATTGACAAAAATCACTTTGGGGAGGTAGTATGAAAATTGGATACTTGATTAGCTATCTTGTATTCTGCACTTTAACAGATGATTTCTTGCTCTATTTCACACTCCAAACAAAGAAGAGAGGTTGACTATGAAGCTCAGGAAGACTGGCTTGCTCATCCTTTTGGTCTTGGCGGCCCTCCTCGGCCCCGTCGCTCAGGTCAATAGTGCCAACGCCGCGTACCCGAGCAATTGCAAGGCGGCCATGTATGCTGATAGTGGTGTTGCGTGGTGTAGTCACGGCACCGGAGAGGTGCGTGTCGTCATCAGTTGCAGAAATATGTTTGGTTTCTACAGCACCCACGAAGGAAGGTGGGTGAAAACTAACGGCAGCACGTCCACAGCCAGGTGTCCGTTCATGTCTGCAACCCAGTGGGCGGGCTTTAATATCAAGTACTGATCTCGTCCGTGCTATAGCATGAAAATCCTCATCAGGTTTCGTTTGGGTGTTGCTTTTTCCACTCGTTGACCGTGTCGATGTTGCATACTTTCAGTTGGTGTTCAATACAAAACTTCAACGTAAGTTGATCGTCGAGGGTCTGCCGAAGATTTTGCTCGTATACCTTGTCCCTGATGTTGATGGATACCTGTAGCCAAGCTGTCCATACAATAAGAAGTACTTGTACTATAATGATGATCCAGATTGATATCTTGTTGTTGTTTTGTGCATATTTCTTATGGTTTTTCATGAAGATATGGTACTTCATGTATCATATCCATGTCAAGTAAATCATCTAAAGTGCCGGGGCTGTCAGTTGAGCGTCACAAAAGACTCTCCTGACAGCCCCACTGACTAATCGCAAATATTTTGGTAGTTTACTTACACATAGGCATGTATCCTGAGGCTATCGTAAGTATGCTAACATATGCTTGTGATCTCAAAATACCTCATCGCAAAAATAAGCTTCGTTGTCCTTTCCGCATCCACGGTGCTACTGTATGTTTTGGCGCGCAATGGAACGATGACTGCGGTTTTTGGGCCGATACTAGCTTATGTTGTATACCTGCTCAATTTTGCGCTGCTTATCGCGTCCACACTTTTCTACATCTGGCAGCGCGCTCACAAAGACACGCCGCAGAAGGATCGCTTGGAGGCGCTCGAGACATATGCGCGATTAGATAATGACGGCCTGTTGATTAGTAGCGCGGTAACTATTATTGAGATCGAGGCGGACAGCTTTTGGCGGCTCAAGGAATATGGCGAGACGATCACTATACCTATCAACGCCATGAATCCGCTGCGCCTGCCACCAGCGGGCACGCGGGCAACATTCGCGCCGATTGGCAATAAAGATAATCGAGTCATCGGCGTGATTACTGAGATAACGAACGGGAGGATGATGGTCGCACCGGCACCAACAATCAAGCCCAGTAAACCAAAACTCACCGCCAAAACCACGACGTCCAACTGAGCGGTATCAGCATGAGCAAGGACGCTATCGCTAGCGTGATGTACACCCCCAGTGCCGGCCGCGTCAGCTGTGGCGTATCACAATGATACACCCGCCGCAGCTCATAATAATCCCACAAACGCCACGCACAAATCGTTAATAAAACGGTAGAAATGAGCGATAGCATCCCACTAAGCTCAAAATGATATGTTTGATTACTAAAGTTAACAACAAACATGAACTCCGCCGCCGCCAAACAGGACCACCACCGCTCATCTCGTTTCAATCCCATTACCGCTACGCAAAATCCCAACGGAATGATCAATCGCACCACCGGCGTGTAGTCAAAAAACAGCTGTGTGTAATATCCAATCGGATATTTATTATTGCCTGCGGCCGCCATCAACGCACCTACGCCATAAAATAATGTTAATAACACGACGCCAAACACAAACAGCCGCAACATATCGTTATAGAACACATCTCGCAGTGTGATAACGTCAGTTTTAGAAGTAGCGGGAAGCTTCAGAAATGGGATCATTTTAGCTACCGTTAGTCCGTGAACACGTCCTTATGATTTTTCATAAGAATATCGTAGTTTGCGAGGAGGGTATGTGTCAAGGCAACGGGGCGTTTAGCCGAGAGACTACTTCTCTTTTACCTCGCACCGGCCGTTTTTATCCCCATCCTTGGACTCACAAGTAACGCCGAGAGCCTCACCGCTAGCTACCCTGTAATTAGGGGTGTAGCCTACCGCATCCCAATCCTTCTTTGTACCACCACAGCCGACAGAGAATTTAATCTTGTCGCCTATGACAACAGGTAGATTTTTAATATCAACGACTGACCGGTCGCTAGTCGGGGCAGTTTTCACCCAACCAGATTCTAGAGTTTCCTCATTTGCTCGTTCCACCCACGCACCAACAAACTCCCCACCATTAGCACAGGTAAATTGCCCGCCAATAGTGACGATGTCTCCCTCTTTAGGCGTAGTCTTTGTCGGACGCGAGGTTGGTTCTGACGGGGACGGCGTCACGGTTTCGGTGACGCGTACGGTTTGTGTTGCTCGTGGCGTCTCGGTCGTTTGCGGATGCCTGTTCGTCGTGGTCACGGTAACAGTCGCTGGGGCTGGCTTGGCGTCCAGTCCCGACAGGCCGCAGCCAGAGGCAAACAACGCCACTACGCCCATAAAGCTAGCTAGCGGCCGGTGTAAAACGTTACCAATTTTTTCGCTGATGGTGTCTGGGGATTTACGAATCATGATTATTCCTTTCTTGTGGTTGATTATCTAATAAGTCGCCGGATATTATAGCCTCGTAAATATGCGCTGCGAGACCGGCTGCAGCAATTTTATCAACCGTGTCTCCCCTATATTTGCTGCCCTGTTTATTAATTTTGTTAACTTCATTACTTATCATGCAACTGACTCTGTGATCTAGCTTCTTTTGAGTAGCGCGTCTCTCTTTTTGGATGTTAGACCACTTAATTTCTCGAGCTGTTTTGAGTCGATCACGCACAGCGCTTAGTCTGGCTATAGTAGGCCTAATTTTAGCTATTTCACAAGGAGACTTGGGATTTTCAAGTATTTCCTCTAGTTTTATTATACTATCACCAATCTCTGCTATCTTAGCATCAATGCGACGTACCTCTTCTAGCTTATTTTTATCGTCGATAATCTCGCCAAGCAGAGCCTCAATTGAAGACTGGGCCTCAGGGTCACGATTCTTTGTACTGCACATATCTTTTATCACTGCTATAGGATAATACCATAAAATAACCTTACTGGCAAGTAAAACGCTCTTGTGAAATGGCACGTTACCACGAGACAATGATTAGATTTCACATCAGAGGCACAAGAGCCCTCCGCCGTGTGCTATAGTAATATCATCATCATGGATAAGGATTCTACTCGAACACCACGAACACCTCAGGACACTACGCCGCCCCGGGGTGAAATACCACAACCTCAATATAAAGCAACGAAACCACAAGACAGCACCACAAAGCGACGATGGCTGGCTCGGTTTGTCGACCGTTTGACGTGGCAGCAAGCGACCGGGGTTGCTTTTGGCGCCTTTATCACACCAATGGTAACTGCCATTATTTTAATTAACGTATCAGGCGCCACGCTTCTTGATGGACTCTTTGGTATCTATCGTAATTCACCGCTCCAATCTAGTATCGTCAGCCTATCCATGCTTGCCGTGCCGCTCGGTCCTCTGTGCGCACTAATATTTGCTATACATTTTGCCACGAGGCGAAAAGATTTGACCACCCTGAAACGGGTAATGCCGCTCGCATTGCCTGTCTGTATATTTTTAATTGCCCTGCTGTCTTGTGTTGCTGGAGTCGTAACCTGTCCGCATAAAACAGCAGCGAATATAGCACAGCTAACTCTATTTATGTTTTGCTAATTGCACCTGTGTCCCAGCCAGCATATCCCCGAGGTGTCGCCGGTCGCGGCGCATGGTACCCATCAAGAACATAATGACCAACAGAATACAGGAGATAAGTGACAATACAATACTCATTGTGTCAAACTCGGTATACACTCCGTGAATGACAGCTATATGGCCGATTTGCCAAGGGAGGAATTTAATACCATTACGAACGAGACTGCGACTAAAGCTTCTATGTGCAAAATAAATCTCTAGCCCGGCGGTGCGCTTGCCGATGCTACCGCCTTTGAAGTCAAGATAGGTAAATAGTGCGACGACAACCAAAACTGACGCAAACGTAGCGATGAGTTGACTGTGAAACTCAGAAAAAGCCGGGATACCACCAAGCATCATAAAGTAACAGGCCATTGACACGGCAAAAAGACAGAGTAGATAAGCGCTGATGACCAGCCAATCAATACATAATTCTTTGATTCGGGCGGTGAATGGGATGGGGTTATTCTGCTGCATAGCTGTATTATAACGGAAGTAGTTTGGGCATGCAAAAGCGCCCGGAGATTATTTCCCCGAGCGCTTTTCTTTCAGCTAGCAGTGTCGGGCTTAATACACCTTCAGCAGCAACTCACCGCCAAGTTTAGCCTTGGCTGCTTCGGCGCCAGTCATGACACCTTTTGAGGTTGAGATGAGCACCAAACCGCGGCCGCTTTTCACCTTTGGAATCTCTGCCGAGCCGACGTAGACACGACGACCTGGCTTTGATACGCGGGTGATCTCGTTGATAGTGCTGTTAGTGCCCTCTTCGTTGATAGTCACGACCAGCACACCGCGAGGCTTGGCGTCCTCTAGTTTAACATCTGCGAGGTAGCCGTTTTTGACTAATTGTTCAGCGATGACTTTTTTCATTTTGCTGGACGGAACACGAACTTCCGTCTTGCCAACCAGTTTCGCATTGCGAATGCGCGTCAGAAGGTCGGCGATTGGGTCTGTAGTTTGCATAGACATTGTCGAATCTCCTTTCCTTCTTACCAACTACTCTTTGTTATGCCTGGGATTTCACCCTTGGCTGCTTTTTCGCGGAAATTGATGCGGCTCAGACCGAACTGGCGCATGTAGCCACGTGGACGGCCGGAAATGCTGTCGCGGTTCTTGTGCCGAGTCGGGCTCGAGTTGCGAGGCAATTTCTGCAGTCCGTCGAGGTCGCCAAGTTCTTTGAGCTCAGCGCGCTTCGCAGCGTATTTTGCGATCATCTTCAGACGCTTTTTGTCGCGAGCGACCATTGATTTCTTAGCCATTACCTGACGCCTCCTTTCTTCTCAAACGGCATGCCAAATTTCTCCAGCAAGGCTTTTGATGCTTCCTTGCTGCCGTTCTTGATGACAAATGTTACCTGCAACCCGTGCAAAATCTGTGTTTCCTCGAAGGTCAACTCTGGGAAAATTGACTGTTCGATGATGCCTAGGTTGTAGTTGCCACCCTTGTCGAACTTCAGACCGACGCCGTGAAAGTCGCGTACGCGTGGTAGTGCCACGTTGATCAAGCGATCCATGAATTCGTACATCCTGCTGCCGCGCAGCGTGACGCTCACACCGATTGGTGCACCCATGCCTTTACGGATGCTAAAGCCAGCGATTGACTTCTTTGCCTGGCGAGCAACCGGTGCCTGACCGGTGATCTTTGCAACGGTGTTTTTGACAATTTCAAAATGACGCTTGTCATCTTTCTTTTTGCCGGTGCCAACGCTCACGATGATCTTTTCCAAAGCTGGCACTTGGTGCACGTTCTTTAGATCTAGTTCGGCTTGCAGTTCCTTCAGGTATTTCTCCTGGTACAAGGCTTTCAAGCGAGGAGCTGGCACGACGGTTTTCTTCTCTGCCATTATTTAATCTCCTTATTTTTTGCTTGGCGAGCGACGCGAGTTTTGCCGCCGTCAGCGTTCTTTACTAAACCAACCCGGCTGGTTTTGCCTGACTTTTCGTCAACAACCAGCGCGACTTTGCTGATGTCCATCGGTACGTGGATATCTTTCTTGCCGCCTTTTGGATTGTACTGGCTTGGCTTGACGTGGCGATGTCCGACGCCAACACCCTCGACCAAAACGGTTTGATCTTTGGTGTTAACTTTCAGGACTTTACCAGTCGTACCCTTGTTCTTGCCAGCAATGATTTTTACGGTGTCATCTTTGTGAATACGAGCCATTAGAGTACCTCCGGAGCCAGGCTGATGATCTTCATGTAGCCCATGTCGCGTAGTTCGCGCGGTACTGGGCCGAAGACGCGGG
>CAUUMU010000024.1:0-11983 GCA_963546435.1 uncultured Candidatus Saccharibacteria bacterium | reverse complement strand
CCGCAAGCCTTGCATTTATATCGTTGCTTGCCATTTTGCCAGCCATCTTTTTTGACTTGCTTTGAGCCGCAGAAAAAGCATTTTTTGTGTTCAAAGCCTTTAACCCCACTTAAAGCCTCGCAGCATAAGGATTACAGCGATTCTTGGCTCCTTTTTTGTCCTATACGCCTCAGAAGATTATCCGCTGATGCCAAACAAGGAATCGGTAATGGGACGGCAGCTGCATCCAGGCGCACACATACAGACACATCAGCATGCAGCAGGTGCTGCAGCATGTAGCGGCGAAGATGGCCATGCCATTGACGTCAGTCGGGAAGGAGCGGCTAGCAAGATTCACCAGATGGTTGATTCTTGCGGCAAAACACTGGAAATTATTATTACAGCGGGCAATATGAATAACGTCTGTGCCGCCCCGAGTTGATAGCAGCGGTAGATTCAGGGGAAATCGGGGCTGTGAATGCAGACAAGGGCACCATTCAGACAAACTGCGCGCGCAGATTGCCGAAAGCAACAGCAAGGCTAACATCCCTACAAACGGGATCGGGAGGAAAAAACAAAAATATGGACTAGTATCTTTATAAAATCGGACTTTTGGTTGAGAATACATTTTCCCGATTGAAGCGTATGCTACAACAAACTCAAACGTAACTTTCTCAGTACGGTTCTCTAGGAGTGCGTCGCGGTCGGGTTGCGTTTGGAGTGCATTGTCTACTACCCTAGCTTCCATAAGAAAAGCGGCGCGTAAACGCCGCTTAACATCAATTCACAATGGAATTATTTAGACCAACATGCTATTGAAACGGGATCACGACTACCTTTTGCTGGTAGTTTATTATCTTTTGACGCCATTTTGACACCACTCTGATCATAGAAAAAATATGGACAATCAGTATCTCTTTTAGCTTGAAGGCCAACTGCAGCCGCCTGAAGAATGTAACCATTTTCATTAATAGAGCCATTTACAAAACTTATTTCATATCGAGCATCTCCGTTTGCTGGGATCTTATCCTTATGCCAGTTCTTGATAATATCATCAGACAAATTAGTTTTATTATCCGCCATTAATTTATAGTTACGGGTGACTCGATAATTTTGTTCAATCAGATTTGCTACTGCCTGTAGTGTGTCGCGAGCTTCCACGCGTTGGGCTCGAACGACATATCGCGTATAACTTGGTATGGCAATAGCAACGATAATTCCTATTACCACAATGACAATCAACAATTCCAACAAAGTAAAACCGTTATATTTTTTCATTACTACTCTCCCTTAAGCGCCCACCCGACGAAATACTTAATATTGAAGTATGCACTTTATTCTTTATGACTAAAGAAGCACCAGCATTTGTATTCCTCAGACGACCATTTCCCAAAAACATCAGTTTACCTTGGCCTCCAGTAAGATTCAAGTCTATACTAAGGTTTTTATCACTAATAACTACATCTTGAAGAACATCTATACCATTACCATTTTCATGAAGCACAAGCCATCCGTTAGCAAAATCATTACTTTCACTACACTTTTTCCCTCCAGCATCAGCAGAACAGAAAATCACATTATCTTTAAGTCGTAAAGCCTCGCTCTGAGCATAATAAAACGAACTTTTCCACTCATTAAGTGCTGAGCGAACCTTCTGGCGTTCCAAAAATCTATAATAGCTAGGCGCAGCCAACCCTATTAAGACACCTAAAACCGCTATAGTAACCATAAGCTCCAGCAAAGTGAAACCTTGGCGATATCTATTATCCTTTAACATGTAATATCACCCCTTATCCATTAAGAACATAGATTGCTTGCATTACTGCATTAGTCGTATTGACGTTACCACCTCCCTGACCATTCCCAAATCCGACCGCAGTAATTCGAAACACAACAACATCACTACTCTTCAGCGTTAATGATTGATCTGGGAAATCCATGTTTTTCAAATCACTAGCCAGAAATCTTTCTATGACAAACCGTGGCTTAACCCCAGACGTAGTTTCACATTCAGTACACTCAATAGACTCCAGCTTATTCAAGCTAGCTCCTGCCTTATCATTAAGCTGCTTGCCCGTAACCGCAACGGATTTTGCATTAACAGTCCAATCAATGCATGTCCAGAATGGCCTACAATTCGAATAGTTATTTGCAATAAACGCATATGTATATATACCTTTATTTAGAACCTGCTTTTGCCCAATCTTATCAAGCGCAGTACCTAGATCGCCATCTGAATTCTTCCATAATATACTTGCTAATTCTGCTTGATTCTTATCTTCGCATTTTTGGTTTGCACCGCTACCTGGAGAAGTAGGCGCATTGGGCGAAATATTATTTGATTTAATACAGGACTGCAACCCCTGATCCATAATATATTTCACTGCTTGACGAATAGCCATCTGCGCAGAATGACGAGCCGTCATCATTTCATAGTCTACACCCGCTTTACGCTCCTCTAAACGAGAACTCGTCATTACAAAACGAACTATGCCCAGTAGAATTAGCAAAAAAACAAGACAACTAAGCAAAACGACTCCCAGCTCTCGCTTTCTGTATAAGACTATTTTTTTCATAACTATTCTCCTAAATTTTATTATCTTTCAACAATTCTGGCACATATAAACTATTAGGCATAGTAATTATTTGCACATATCGCTTAAAATAACGAGAATCACCTGTCCTCCTCGCGATATCTGCCTTAAATGGCGCTTTAGGTTCTGTAGCATTTATATCCTGACGCTCACAGGTAGGAACTGTTGTCTGAATAGCAGAGAAAGAAGCATCTCTAGTTCCATCTACAGGTTCTACAGCAACAATTATGCAAACTTCAACGCCTACGACACTAGCCCATTTTAAGCTATTACTAACATCCTCTACCTTATTCGTAGGCAAATAACTGAGAGTTTCTAAGCCGCTCGTGGCATCCTTAAATACTATTTTTTCACCAGCAGCAGTTTTATTATCTGGGGTCACAAGATAGCGAAACACCATTTCTTCTACTCCTTCCACAATACCCTGCCATTCACCTACGCTACTGCTACAACCAAAACTTCCTACTACATTGTTTCCAATCTTAGTCTTGCCGTCACGTACATCATAGCGATTAATTATCAAACCATTCGTATCAATAATCTTTCTACCAAGACAATCTCTTCCAGCACCACTAAAGCTCTGATCTTGCTCTTGTACTTTGAATGCCAAAGAGCGAGATGGCGCCTTTATGGGATCAGAGTTCTCTTTAGCTTGTATATTATCAGGGGCAACAGATTGATATCCCATTTGAATTCCCTGGCGCAAACTGAAGGTATTATTTTGGCATTTAGCCAAATTACCTACGCTAGGCAAGGTATCATTGAAGTTTCCATTGCATCCAAGTAATGGAGCCATCTTTCCTTCAGTAAACTTACCTAACGGGGTTGCCTCCTCTAATTTCGCATTTAAATTCGCTGTTTGTCTTGCATAAATAGCTAAAATTTGCGGATCCTGCGTATCAAAGGCCGCCTTAGCTGCAGCTGCACTAGAAAAAGGATCGAGATATCCGGCATTATGCAGATCATACTCCAAGCGGCTTATCACTTGCCGTGCAGTTTCATCTAGATTCTCTGATATAGATCGTCGTTTGGATGATTGATTAGCTGTCATAAAAACAGTTACCAAGCCTAATAAAAGGAGTACACCCAACCCCATAGCGATCATTAATTCTATTAACGATAGCCCTCTTTGTTTATTTAAATAATTCATTTTGTCTGCCTTCGTTTTTATTACAAAATCACAATGTAAACCAGACGCGTGTTCCTTGTACGGGAGCATCGTTAGTATTTCCTGTAGCAGATACGTGTCTCCACATCAGAATCACCTCATAGTGTTCCCTGTCTTTTGCAATTAATGCCCTACCTCCAGGCAATGTATTTATTATCTCATCCACCCAAGCATTAACATCTTCTTTTGCATTGACTTCTGCTGGCGTGCATGCAGATTTACACTGTAATTTACCCATCAATTTTGATAAAACTATGCCTTTATCTGTCGCGTTATATATAGGATCTAACTCATTATATAATGTGGTATAGTCTATGTCCCCCGAATTTGGGGCATTTATTCCACTAATGATGTAGGTATCTTTTGCAACCACATTCGCTCGCATCGTATCAATAATCAACTGGCTTTTTTGTAATGCAAAAGCCGTATATTCAGCTGTATCACCAAAACGGTTTGCAGTTTGGATCATTGATATGCTCATCACTAATCCCAACGCAACTACCAACATGGAAATGACAACTTCCAATAATGTCATTCCTCTTTGATGGGCGCGCATTGCGCCCATCAATACTCCTTTTTTCCACTTCATAGATCCTCCTTATTTACAGTTGTATTTCACGTTCACTTGCGCGGAAAAGGGAAGGATCGCCACAACGTTTTCCATCTAACGGATTATCCTGCAGTGCGGTTTTACTATCATTTGCAACGACAATATTAGGTTTAGCATCCTTAGCCAAACAATCATTTCGTGGAGGTGTACCTTTTTCTCCTGGAGGGGTCAGAGAAGAAGCCTTTCCATCGTCATGATCACCATTCGGTAGGCGTGAATCAATATCGGGAGCTACTTTATTAGCATCAATCATTGCACCTTGAGAAGATATGCTATTTAAATTTTTTCCTGCCGTATTCTCCGCCCCCCCTTTAAATACTGTCCCACTACTGTATGTAGGTGCCGCGCCCGTTCTCACATCAATTGACATCAGCCAGCTAGTTCCCCCTGTTTCAACTTTGGAATTTTCTTCAAAACAAGTGTTACCCCTAGTAGCGCCTGAAGGTAAAGCGGTCGCGGTTTCTTTGTATTCATATATGCGACTCGTGATATATGCTGTACTTAACAACATTTGTGGCTTAGATACCACTTTTTCTGAAGCAACAGTCCTTCCGTCGCTAGTCGAAATGGCTCCTGGTTCTAAGTTGATACGCCACGCCGAATGTGTTTTAGGATCAAAATTGTTTACTTCAATTTTGCGAATTTTATTATCACTCGTAAAAGCCTGTTGGGCAATACGGCTATCATTTGACAGCAAATTAACAGGATCCTGCGTCAAATCATCATGAATCCCCATAATCATTTGCTGATTCATGTCTTTTCGATCATCCTCAAAAATATCAGATCCCGTCCCAAAAATAACAACATATTTGTTGCCATCTTTTCTATATACAGCTGGCGCTGAAGTAATTGGTTGCGTAGGAATACCCGTATACATTTTGTTTACTTTCCAACCAGAAGGAGCACTTCGGAAGTCAAAGCGATATAAATTCCCAAACTGGTCACCGGCGTACGCAATATCTATAACGCCATCGAAATCGACATCTACTACTGTGGGGCTGGATAATGCACCCTCCGCTCCTCCTACTGAAATCTTCTTAATCAACTGTCCTGGCGTGTTGCCATTGCTAATATTTCCAGAAGTTCTAGTCGTATCCGTACCAAATTCCTGACCTAACATGTCATATATATATAGTGTCGGCGATTCATAAGGTACTGCTGCATTTTTTGCCTTATAGCCATTTGCTACAAATGCGTAATAATGAACCCCAGCATTTCTTACTGCCTCTCCGTTATTCCAGCGTGTCGCAACTTGAGCTAACGTCCCTTTACTTACGGTATAACCTAAAGTGTTATCTTTTCCCTTTCCTGTTTCCCACAATGGAACTTCATTTAACCAATCTGACTCTGGCGCATTCATTCCCGCTGGCGTATTTCCATTACGATCTAAGCGCTTTTTTCCTCCTATTGTTAACCCATACGCACCTCGTCCCCCTTGACCCATAGTAGCCAAAACTACATATTGTTGGTTTAAGCCATTTGTTTCTGCTGTTAATCCCCAAGTAAGGCCTCCATTATGCAGATACAAATGTGGATAATTGACATTATCCTTGCCATATCCTTCTTCTGCTATCGCATGGATTGCCTTGCCGACCGTAATCGAATCATCGGCACTTTCCCGCTGCATTCCAGCCGGAAGATAATTAAGCTTCAAGCCATACGGTCTAGCAGGATCTCTAGTGGATTGGAATACGTATAACATTCCATCATTAGCCGCGGTAATCACGAATTCCTGCCGATTATCTTGGTCTTTTCCTAATGCAATAGTCGGCGCATCAATAACGTCTCCCATTTGACGTGACGGATCGTCTGCCTGAGCGCTGCGCTTCCGATATTTCTTAACTGTACGAGGCGTTACCCCTGCAACATCCAATTCAATTTGCTCATCTGTTTTATTGGAGCGCATTAACCATGGAACAAAACCATCCTTAAACTCTTTATCACTCAAGATGGCAAAATCTTCTTTTTTTGCATCACTCTCATTTAACCAATATTTTTGCGTTCCATTATTAACCAAAACTCGTCTATCTGCATAAATAGCAGGAACAGGGGGAGCTAAGTTATTTGACCCATCTCTCAATAATTCGCCAGCAGTAGACCCGCTGGTCGAAAATTTATAAAATTTAAGCTCGCTACTCCATTTTCCCGTATCCAAAGTCAAAAATGCTGCCAGATCGGCCACACTAGACCCCGTTACTGAAGGCGTTGATATAGAACTGGTTTCTTTAGCTTCTGCTGGGGTTTGGGTTTGTACTTTAGCTAGCGCTTTAAGGAATGCATCTGCTAATTCACTCGCATTATTAGCAAAATAAGCGCCTTCTGAAGGTTGCGCTGCATTTTTTAAATAGTTTCGTCCCTGTGGAGTTAGACCATTGCCATATCCTATAGTGATAGTCTCAATATTTTGCTTAGGATATTTAGGATCGTCCCAACTCCCTCCTTCTACATCCGTTCCGCCAACACGCATATCCATGTTATATAATTTGCTAGAAAACACTGACACTCCCTTCCCGGGGTCTCCGCTATTGGGACCGCTAGAATCATGCTGACTCCACCACTGCGGCTGCGTTCCATATACCCCACCTGGCCATGGGAATCCTCCCCCATTTGCCTCACCATCTGACATAAAAACTATATAGTTTTTCTGGCAGCGATATTTTATTTGATGGTCTAGAACATTAGCGGCTTTTAAATATCTTTCTGTAGCGGGCGTCCCAGCTATTGGAGACATATTATTTACTAACTTACGAGCACCTTCAGCGCTTAAGCCAACCGAGGCCGTTCCAATATTGTCAAATTTATAAAATCCACCATTAAGGTGTCTAAACTCAGAACCCCACAATGTTAGCAAATGCCAATTTACAGAATCACCCGTCTTAGTTAAGACTTCATTAATCGCATTAATGTTAGCATCCATCCTAACTTGAGCAGCCGGTCTTAAAAAGCTTTTAGGTCCTGGTGGCAACCCTTTGTTTCGATAATATATTATGTCAGCATTATAATAATACAAACACCGACCCATTGAAGGATTTGTCTGCTGGCCATTGCCCGGCAATAGATTCCTGCTAATCAGCAAATTATTCTGATTATAAGTACAGTTTCCCAAATAGGTATTCCATAGTTCCGGAATCCTATAGCTTCCTGTATTAGCATTTTCAAGCATGCTTCCCGAATCATCCAAGAATAACATTACATTCGGTTTCACTCCTCCCGCTGAGGTGGTTTTAGATTCCGATTGCAGATGCAAAGGCCGATTGGCAAATGGGGTATCGTTAATAGAAGGAGTTGATTGTGCCAATGTGTTTTGGCATATAAATCCTACCGCTGAAGCAATCATCAACGGACGAAAATGGTATTTTACTACTGAGTGATGAGTCATAATTTTCTCCTGTTTTCAGTATGTTGCTGACCGAAATCCTTAAAATATTTGAAGTCAAGGCGTCATCTTGCAAAAAGGCACGAATCAAGCCAAGCACCATTTTTCTTTATTTATTAGACCACTGTAGGATAAACACGAGCCGCCTACTGACGACCAAGACTTGCCAGGCATAGATCAATATTAAAATCAACAATTTACACCTCATGGGTTTACTAATGCACCAATGTGATTCACAAGATGAGTCACTTTTTTGACCTTTTATCGATATTTTAAGGTTTGTACGAGATAGCGGTTTCTGCGCTACGGTGTTTATTCTTTACTTTAATGAATTGTCATTCGATAGTTTTTTCGTTATCCAGAGGAAGCGCCTCTCTAGCTGTATTCACCGCTATCCACGCGGCAAAATTATGTATTTATCGTAATTAAGCAAAGAATTTTAATCTTGAAGCCTCTATCAATTAATCGTGCCCTCAGAGTATTTTGCCTTGCAGGTAATCCGTCAGCCACTGGTAGCTGCGCGCCACGCTGGCGATGTTCACTTTTTCGTCCGGTGAGTGCGGCGAGACGATGGTCGGGCCGAAAGCGGCCATTTGCCAGTGCGGGTAGTGGGTGTAGAGGATGCCGCACTCCAGCCCGGCGTGAATGGCTTTGACCGGCGGCGTCTTCCCGTAGATTTTTTCGCCCAGTGCCGCCAGTTTTTCCACGAGTTCGGCGTGCGGTTGCGGCTTCCAGCCGGAGTAGGCGCCGGTGTATGCGGCGCTGCCGCCAGCGAGGTCAAGCAGGGCTTCCATGCGTGCGGCAAGGTCGTCGCGGGCGCTATCGACCGAGGAGCGCAGCATGCAGCGCACGCGCAGGGTGTCATCGGTTCTGACGACGGCGACGTTGTTCGAGGTTTCGACCAGCCCGGGAATGTCCACACTCATGCGATCCACGCCGTTGTGCAGGTTGCGCAGCACGGCGATGACCCGGGCGGCACTTTGTCCGTCCAATACGCGGCTGATGGCTTCGCCCGGCTCCAGGCTGATTTGCAGCCCTTGGTCTTCCGCGGGCAGTTCGGCGCGGATTTGCGCGGTGAGTTCGTGCAGGGTTTGTTGGGCGGCGGCAAGTTGACTGCCATTCAGAGCGACTACGGCATCGGCTTCGCGCGGAATGGCGTTGCGCAGGTCGCCGGCGGTGATGCTGGCAATTTTGAGCGCATAGTCTTTGTCTTCGTGCAGGGTTTGCAGGGCGCGGGCGAGGATTTTGATGGCGTTGCCGCGTTGCAAGTGGATTTCCACCCCGGAATGGCCGCCTTTAAGGCCGCGCACGCGCAGCTGGTAGCCTTGGCCGTCAAGTGCTTCGTATTGCAGCGGCAAGGTGTAATCGCCATTGACCGCACCGGCGCAGCCAATGCACAGTTCGCCTTCTTCTTCGTAATCGAGGTTGAGCAGGATGTTGCCTTGCAGCCAGCCCGGCTGCACGGCCAGCGCGCCTTCCAGGCCGACTTCTTCGCTGGCGGTAAAGAGGCCTTCGAGTGGCGGATGGCTGAGGTTCGGATCGGCGAGGACGGCGAGAATCATGGCGACGCCGATGCCGTTATC
This sequence comes from uncultured Candidatus Saccharibacteria bacterium, assembly GCA_963546435.1. GTDB lineage: Bacteria > Patescibacteriota > Saccharimonadia > Saccharimonadales > Saccharimonadaceae > Nanosynbacter. Next base: position 2,673 of record CAUUMU010000024.1, on the reverse strand, counting down.
CGCGCCGAGCGTGGTGCCGTCGGCATGTACCCAGTCGCCTTTGACGACGGTGCGGATCGGGTCTTTGCTGAAGTCATGCACGGTGTCGCTGTTTTTTTGCGCGACCATGTCAAGGTGCGCTTGCAGGATGACGCCGGGTTCGTTTTCGCGCCCGGCACTGCCTGCCTTGCATACGCGGATATTGCCGCGTGCATCGCGTTCGGCGGGCAAGCCGAGGCGGGCGGCTTCGTCAAGGATGTATTGCTGGATTTTTTCTTCTTGGTGCGAGGGGCGCGGGATTTGCGTGATTTGGTAGAAGTATTGCCAGACGTCACGGGGGGCCAATTCTTGGATGCTCATCAGCGGGTTCCTCTTGTTTGTGAAAACGATAGCGCGTTTATCGGATGCGGGCTTTCAGCGGTCGCGCCTGGATTTTGCCGAGAAAGCGGTGTTTGATTTTGTCCAACCAGCGCTCCGGTACGTGTTCTTCGAGCTGTACCAGTTGGTGGCTGTGCAAGTGAGCGAGAATGTAGTCATCGCTGGTGCCGATGGCGTCAATCAGGTGATTTTCCACGGCCTGCGCACCATACCATGTTTCGCCGGTGGCGATGGCGTCGATGTCCAGTTGCGGGCGGTAGCGGCGGATGTGGTTCTTGAACAGGTCGTGGGTGACGGCCAGCTCGTGGCGGAATTGTTGCCGGTCTGCGTCGGTATTTTCACCAAAAAGGGTCAGGCTGCGCTTATGCTCACCCGCGGTGTGTTCTTCGTAGCGGATGCGGTGTTGCTTCAGCAATTCGTTGAAATTGGGCAGCGCGCCAATGACGCCAACCGAACCCAGAATGGCAAACGGCGCCGCTATCAGCTCGTTGGCTAGACACGCCATCATGTAACCGCCGCTGGCCGCGACTTTATCGACCGCAATCACCAGCGGAATTTGCCGCTCGCGCAGCCGCGCCAGTTGCGAGGCTGCGAGGCCGTAGGCGTGCACCAGGCCGCCGCCGCTCTCCAGCCGCAGCAGGACGCGGTCTTCCGTTCCCGCCACCTGAATCACCGCGCTGATTTGTTCGCGTAATTGCGCGACCGCCGAGGCTTCGATATCGCCATCAAAATCCAGCACGAAAATCCGCGGCTTGTGCTGCGCGCTATCGTGTTTCGCCGCTTTTTTCTCCGCTTTGCGCTGCGCCTTCAGCGTTTTCTTGTCGAGCAGTTCGGCGTTGAGGCGCTCGCGCTGCTGCTCGAAATGTTCGTTCAGCAAGCGGATACGCATCTTGTCGTCGTCATCATCATCGCGGTGGCGCCGGCTCGCCGCCGCACCGGCAATGACCAATAGGAGGCAAACCGCCACAGTCAGCGATTTGGCGAGGAACATGCCGTAATCAAAGAGAAAATTCATCATCAGGTATTCCGGTTCCAGAACAGGGGGATAAGGGTGGCGAACAGCAACAGGTGCATCGCCGCAAAAACGAGCGTCTGCATGCTGGCGATGCCGCGATAAAGCAGCGCGACGTGCTCAAAGGGCGAAAACCAGCGCAGCATTTCCACCGCCCACGGCGGCGTGGTGGTCAGCACCGGCAACAGCCACAGCAACAACCACAGCAAAGCCAGCAGGAGCGAGGCGGGTAGCGGCTGCTTTTGCGAAGCCGAGACCGTAAGCGCCAGCAGCGCCGCATAGCCCGCGGTAAAAATTTGCGCGAGCAGGAGCGCTAACAGCAAGCCGCCATCCCAAGCGCTACTGCGCGCCAGCCAGGCGGTGAACAGCCAAAACGGCAGGGCGAGCAGGGCGAGGGCGGCAAGCAGAACGACGGTTTTTGTCAGTAACAGTCGCCACGCGCCACCACGCACGCCGCGCAACAGCACATCGGTATGCCAGATGCGCTCACCGGCGAGACTGCGCGCGCCGAAATAAATGGACCAGAGAATCATCAACCATTGCAGGAGTTGCGTCGCGCTGCCGAGCAGGGTTTCCGTCGCGCCACGGCGGTTTTCCAGACCGGCCAGTTTGGGGGCAATCGCCTGGTATTCCAGCAAACCGCTGATGAGAAACCAGCCAAGCGTGAACCACGAAGCGGTCAGGGCGACAAAAAAAGCCGGGGTTGCCAGCAATCGGCATTCTTTGCGAAACAGGCTACGCCACATGCGGATGCTCCTCCGCCGACTGACGCATTGCGGCAGATAATTTTTCCTGAAAGGCATCATCGGGATAGCGCTCGTAAAAAGCGGCAATTCCCGGCAATGCCGCTAACCGCTGCCAGAGCAACTGACGCGCCGCGTCAGTTCCGTCATACGCGAAAGCGAGGAAACGACCGTCTTGCAAAACCGCGTCCTGCGCCAGCGCTTGCGCCTGCGTCAGCGTTTCGCACGCTAGCCACAGATGCGGCGACGCCACGCGAGGAATCGTGATTTCCTGCAAAACGCCATCCTGCAAGCGGTACACACGATGCGCGACCGCCAACACTTCGTCCCAGTTATGGCTGGTCATCAACACGCAGCCACGCTCGCCCAGTCCCGCCAACAGCGGGCGCAACGCCGCGCGCTGCTCGCTATCAAGCCCGTTGGTCGGCTCGTCCAGCACCAACAGCGGCGGGCGGTGAACCAGCGCCTGCGCCAATCCGACGCGCTGCCGGTAACCATGCGACAACTCGCCGCAGCGTTTGTGCGCCACCGCCTGTAAATAACAGCGCGCGATAACCTCAT
>CAUUMU010000023.1:0-12078 GCA_963546435.1 uncultured Candidatus Saccharibacteria bacterium | reverse complement strand
GAGCGTTGGTTTCCGGTACCAAAGGTTGCAGGTTCGATTCCTGTGCGGGGTACCACTATACTAGACAATACCCTGGTCGATGCTAGGGTATTTTTGCTTGAATTGCTCAGTTGTTGGCAATGCCAACTTGCCATTCGTCATATCGTTAATTGTACCTTGAAAATGATCATACGCCTCGTGTATCGATAGACTGGGGGTGATCATCTGCGGTAATTTATGAATAAAGTCCATTGCCCATTCTATTGCTCGCATACAGATGCCTTGCTCACCTTCACCAAAACTCATCAGCGTTTCTCCGCTCAGAGACCGCATCAACTCATCATGAAATACTTTCGCTGATTGACACTTAATTTCTTCTTCGATAACGGTCGTGAGGCGCTCTATCGTGGTATCAAACTCGCGCCGCGATTGTCGTTGCTGTTCTTCCCGCTCTAGTCGGTCGTGTGTCTCTTTCACACCATCGAACAGCTGCAAGAAACAGTCCGCCAAATATTCATCAGTATGACTCTCACGCGCGTCCAATTGACCATTGTTAGTTTTTATGCCCATGCTAGTACGAACTTCCAGTGCGGCTCGCTCACGCTGTATTGCGTCATACTCTTGTTGGCACTCTTGGCACTTCTTGGCAAACATAAGGGCGTCCGAGTTATATCGCGGATCTCTAAATATAAACCGAATAATATTATTGATAGTTATTATCTGTGCATCAAATCTAAAGTTAGGGTCGACTCTGCTCGTCTCCCAAAACCACTGCAGACTAGATACCACCGGTGACGGCTTGCTCGCTCGCGCCTTGTCAATAAGGTCGAGGTTAATGGTAATGTTGTCGGGGCGTTCATGTATTACCCGACTAAGTTGTTCTACCTGCCCCTCAAGCCATTTTCTTTCAGTAAGTCGAAAACCAATCGACCCAGCCGCACCACCCACAACAGTCCCAGCTGTCGTCAGAAATGGCTCGCCAGAACCTAGCCATGACATACCTCCACCAGCGACAAAGCCGCCAAATCCGAGAGCACCCATATCCCGTAGTGTTAGCCTAGTATGTTGATCTTCCCGAGCTATATCTTCAAGTTGCTCGACAATATTCACGAGCATAGGATCTTGGCATATGGTAACAAAGCCATGGTTGGAGATGCGGCCGTTATATTCAACCATCTCAGACCCGGGGAGATCAAGAAAACACCCCCCTACAATTACCCCGTCCGCAATAACAAAACAGGAATCCTGCACCTCTCTTGAAAGCTTCGGGTCAACCAATTCTCCATCCTCTAGCACCTTAATAGGTGTTAATATCTCCACACCCCCTCGCGGTATGGCACGACGTGTCCGCGCGGTTAGTTGCCCACTTTCATCAATAAAACCACTCTCTACAAGCCCCTTGACTGAACGAGGTGACCGCTCTTTCATCTCATTTCCGTGCCCGAAAAAATCCATACCGCTCTTAGCCATGTGCCTATTATACAATAATAAATTATATTGGCAACTCTACTGTCCGAGTGATATCGGCGGCACGCCCGGGCCTGGGGACACCATACTGCTACCATTAGCCGCCTCGCCGACCACCGCCCGTATCTGCTCCACCGTGATAATCGTCGTTGAGCCCGGCGCGACAGAGCCAGCCAACAATTGTTTGGCGACGGTATTCTCGACAGCTCGTTGCACCACGCGGCGCATCGGACGAGCGCCGAGGCGCGGGTCATAGCCAGCATCAACCAATAATTTTTTGCCCACCTCTTCGACAGCAACTTGGATTTTTTGTGGCGCCAGCGTTCGATTGATACCAGCCAAAATGAGATCAACGACCTGCAGCAGCTCTTCTTTACCCAGAGGACGAAATAGCACGATTTCATCAAACCGGTTGAGAAACTCCGGACGAAACAGATTGGCATTAATCAGCTCATTGATAAACGTTTGCTCAAACTGCTCCAGCTGGTAGCCACGCTCGATGTATTCACGAATTCTCTCGGCCCCGGCGTTCGACGTCGCAATGACTAGGCAATCACGAAAACTAATGTCGCGGTTTTTCTCGTCGCGTAAAATTCCCTCGTCCAGTAACTGCAAAAGCGTCGTGAGCACCTGTGGATGAGCCTTTTCAATTTCATCAAGCAGTACCACCGAGAATGGTCGCTTCTGCACCTGGGCAGTCAGGCTCATCGGATCATTCACCCCATCAGCGATCAGCCGCGCCACGTCCTCGGCCCGAACAAATTCGTTGAGATCCAGCCGGATGAGATTGCCCTCGCCGCCAAAATAGATATCCGCCAGCGCTTTGGACAGCTCAGTTTTACCAACACCAGTTGGGCCGAGGAACAGAAACGTACCAATCGGCCGATCAGGATTACGCACGCCGGCACGTGCTCGCCGAATCGCATCAGAGATGACGCTGACGGCACGCGTTTGATTGATCATGCGCTGATGAATCAGGTCTTCGAGGTTCAAGAGCTTCTCTCGTTCATCATCAGTCGAGGCAGTCGCGATCTTGATGCCCATGGTTTTTTCGACCGCATCATCGACCGACTGAGCTGTCACCAGCCCGGACGACGCATAATGAGCTGCTGCCTCCAGCACCTTGAGCGCCCGACCCGGCATCGCCACGTCTTGGACATAGCGCTCGCCGACGCGGTAGGCTTCAGCGATGGCTTGATACATGTAGGTCACTTTATGGCGATGTTCGAGGCTGATCAGCTGATCACGCATAATTCGCACCGTCTCCTCGGGTGACGATGGCTCGATGACAATGGTATTGAGCGCCGTCGCCAGCTGGGCATTACGCTGAGAAATCTGCAAGTAGCGCTGGCTATCCATGGTCAAGATAATTCGCAGCCTGCCCGCCTCCAAAATTGGCAGTAACAAGTTACTCAGATCAACCGAACCAACACCCTCCTCGAAAAACAGCTGGGCATTATCGAGACACAAAATGACATTCTTTGACAAAAATGCTTCGTTGAGAATCTGCGTCACCAGTCCTTCCAGCTCGCCCCGACCGGCTGCCGCCGAAATCAGCGATGAGGCGTCCAGTAGGAAAATCTGCCGATAGAGCAGCGACGACGGTACGGTTTTATGTCCATCAATGAGCATCTCGGCAAATGCTGCCACGACCGTACTTTTGCCAGCCCCATCGAGCCCGACCAGCGCCGCATTTTGCCGGCCGTTCGAGCCAAAAATTGTCATCAATTGATCCAGCGCCGCCTGATGAGCGTCCAGCTGCGCGATCATCGTCCCACCCGATACCTGCAGGCTAAGGTTCTGGGCGAACCGGCTCAATAGCGGCGTATAACCAAACGACCAGTCGCGAGCGATACCACCGGTGTGAAGCGGCTTTTGCTTGAACTGCTCGATCAACGACTTGAGGCGCTCATACCACATAATGCCACCCAGCACATCACGAAAATCAATTTTTAGATTTGCGAGCAGAGCGTCATGATTCGGAAACTGCTCAACGATCGCCGCCGCTAGCACCGCACCTGTTACCTTTGGGCTGTTGGTGTCACGCCAAATCCGCAGCGCTGATTGCCACAGGGCTGACGTATTATTTGGATCATCCGAAGCAATATTCGCCAAAAAGTTCGGTGTTAGCCCTAGTCGCACCCCGAGGAATTGCCCAGCCCGCGACTGACCAACCGCTAGCGCGATCTCCCTTGGCGTCGGTCGCTGGCTCAGGCGGCCCAGCACATCCGCCGCCATCACATCATCAATCGTCTCCGCCCGCGCGCTCACCGCCATCGTCTTGAGATCGCCCTGCCACCACACACTGAGCATCGCTAATGGCCCCACCAGACCAATCATCAACCAGCCAATCGGCCCGTGCTTGATCAATAGCCAAACGCCACCCAGACCCAATGCAACGGCGACGAGCACCACCAAGACATGCCAGACCGCACCAAACCGTGCCGTGAACCGCGCCTTTTGCGCCCGCAAGCTGTGATAGCGAAACTCCGGCCGCACCTCGTTCATGCCAAAACCCTCATCTGCCACAAGATAATTCCTATCACCGGTGTTACGGGTAACAGCGCCCACACCACGATGCTGCCGACCGCCCACACTACCCGCAGGCTGATGACCACCAGTCCCGTAAACAGCACCAAAAGCCGCACCACCGCACCAACTGCCCGCGAGAACAGCCGGTCAAAAAAAGCCTGCATCTTGACAGCGAGCGGCGCCTGAGCACGAATTTGCCCTGCGGAAATTTGGCGAAATGGATCAAACAGCGTCCGCACCAACAAACCGATTGAGAAAAAATCGGCCGTCCGCAGCACACCGAGACCAACGCGCTGCATATGCCGCCGCCAGCCTGCGCCATACCACCACTGGAAAATACCCACCAAAAACATAGTTCTATTGTAGCACACCGCTTGGGCGCGGTATAATACCAAATATGTCACGACAGATTCTCAGTACACTTATCGGCAAAACCGTCAAACAAGCTGCTCGCCTACGCGGTGGCGGCTCGGCACTCCCGGGGTTAGTTATCGAAAAGATTGATCCAGGCTTTATCGCTCGCACGCTGGCGCAAGTACCGCACGGCGTGGTAGTTATCAGCGGCACGAATGGCAAGACCACTACTACTAAAATCGTCGTTGAACTGCTCGAGGCGGCCGGCCTCAAGGTTTTTACCAATCGCACGGGCAGTAATTTCTCGCGCGGCGTGGCGGCAGCGCTGCTCGGCGAGGTCGATATGCGCGGGCGGCTGGATGCCGACATCGCGGTACTGGAGCTTGACGAGGCCTGGGCAGTCAAGTTTGTCCAATTAGTACCACCGCGCTACAGCCTGCTACTCAACGTCATGCGCGATCAGCTGGATCGGTTTGGCGAGATCGACACGGCAGCTGGTTTCTTGGCAAAAATCGCCCAGGTAACCACTGATACCGTGGTGCTCAACCGCGACGACCCGCGCATCTACCGCCTACACCAACAGACGGCGGCCAACGTAGCGTTTTTTGGCACGACCGACCAGCTGCTGGAGCTGATGCCGACCGACGATGCGCTCAAGACCGGCCAAGCTCAGGCAAATCAGACGGCTCCAGCCGACGTGCTACTCGCTGACATTGATAAGCAGACGGCGACCTTTCAGATTGATGGGGCCAAGCACGCGGTGCGAATGCGGCTGAATGGCGTGTATAATTTGTTGAACGCGGCGGCGGCGCTGAGTTTGGTGCGGCAAATTATGGGAGAGAAAGCCGAACTAACGACGTTACTGGGCGCCCTGTCAGACGTAGCGCCAGCATTTGGTCGAGGCGAGACTATCGTGATTGACGGCACGCCGATCGAGCTGATTCTCGTGAAAAATCCGAGCGGCTTTTGGCTCAGCCTGCTGTCATTTGCCGACGGGACAGCCGATACGATGATTGCCATCAACGACAACTACGCCGACGGACGCGACGTTAGCTGGCTATGGGACGTGGATGTCTCACGCCTCGAGCAGGTGGCGGTGGTCAGCGGTGTGCGCGCTCATGATATGGCGCTGCGGCTGGAGTATGACGACATCACGCCAGAAATAATCGAGCCAGATTTAGCGGCGGCGCTGGAGAAATTACTGGCCCATCATCCACGCAAACCGAAACATATTTACTGTACCTACACAGCGATGATGCGGCTGCGTAAATTATTATCAATCAAAACCGATGTGGAGGCCATCCGATGACGATCACGATTATTCAATTGTATCCGCGCGATATGAATCTATATGGCGACTGGGGTAATACACTGGCGCTGAAAAAGCGGCTGGAGTGGCGCGGTTTCACGGTGCGTATTATTGATCATAATCCGGGTGATGCGACTGATTTTGTGGCGGGAGATATGTTCATCGGCGGCGGTGGTCAGGATGCCGGGCAAGAAATTATCCAGGACGATTTGCTGGCGCGAGCGGATGAGCTACGGCGCTTAGCGGAGAGCAGCGTGCCGATGTTGATGATCTGTGGTATGTATCAATTGTTTGGCCGAGCGTTCACCACACACGAGGGACGCGTGATTCGCGGTGCGGGGATTTTGCCACTGGAGACATACGCCAAGGCAGAACGCCTGATCGGCAATATCACGCTCGAGAGCGAGGAGTTTGGACAGATCGTTGGTTATGAAAATCATAGCGGCCAGACGCTACTTGACGAAGGGGTGTCGCCACTGGGGCGCGTGGTGCGCGGTGCGGGCAATGACGAGACTGGCCAAATCGAAGGCGCGAGGCTGCACAATATCGTGGCGACGTACCTGCACGGGCCAATCTTGCCAAAGAATCCACGACTTGCTGATTTTTTGATCACCGCGGCGCTCACACGAAAAGGCTATACCGATAAGCTCAGTGCGCTACCCATCGACCGCACCGCAGAACATGCGCAGCGGGTGGCGATGGAGCGAGGGCGGTAAGCTCACGTACACTGGATCATTGCAGCAAAAACACCCCCAAAGCAGGACTTCGAGGGCGTTTGTTTATCTACTCAGCTCATGAAAAGCCTCCGCTCTGAAGACGGAGGCTTTAACGTATCATTCTGGTCGGGGTGAAAGGACTCGAACCTTCGACCTCACGGTCCCAAACCGCGCGCGCTAGCCAACTGCGCCACACCCCGAGAAGCTAATCTCGATACTCACTCCGTTTCATTCTATCACATATTACGCGGTAAGTATAGGGCAATAGATCAGGTCACATTTTAATGTCATCTCGCTGCTCATGCTATAATATACATATGACAAAAGCTCCAACCCCACCCTCACATAAACCTCGCACGAAACACTGTTTCGTCGTCACACTCAGCGCCATTGGAGTCCTCGCGCTTGGCTTTATCACCGTGTTTGAAATCATTCCCCGTATACCAACAGGCGACTATATTACCGTTGGCCGCTTTAGCAATCCACGAGACAACGCCGAGAGTCTACGGAAATGTTTTGACAGAACACACATAGCCTACGAGATCAATGGCGACGAGATTCGTATCCGCAAATCACTAGAGCAGTTGTTCGTGGAACGATGTACATGAGATCCAACCACGGTTAAAGTCTCGGTAATAAAGTGTATTTTCTGAATAATTATGCCCCGTATTAAGCACACTGCCCGCACAACTCACCGCCGACAAATGATATATCTCTATGCCATTGTCTGCGTGTATCTCACACTGCCCATCCTCATTTGTATCGGCATTATTCCTTGGAGTATGAAGTTCGCGGCACTCGTCGTTGGTGCAGTGATGATGTATATAGTAATGCGGATACTCGGCCATACCCATAGTGACATCGGCATTACGCGGCAGCGTACCATCTATTCACTCAAAACCGTACTGCCGATAACCATAATCCTCATCATCGCAGCCGGGCTGTTTCTACTCCTCGAAAAGCCTCGATTCTCACCAACCGAAGGAATAGGATTTTATGTATTTTATATTCTCATCTCGTGCCCGGCGCAAGAACTGTTATTTCGCGGTATCCTCAGCCGTATGCTGCAAGAACTACGGCTACACCAGGCGTTGGAGCTTGGCGTAGCAGCCGCCCTTTTCGGTTATGTACATATCATCTACGGCGATATGCTCACTGTTGTTGTCATGGGCATCGTTGGCCTTTTCTGGTACCGAGCGTACCAGCGCTCATCAAACCTCATCGGCGTAACGATAAGCCACGTGGTACTTGGCGTGATGACGATTGCTCTAGGGATTATTGATTGACATTGGCCACCCCTTTTGTTTAATGGTCAATAAGATGGGGATGGATTGGCCAGAGCCACCTCCCGGGAAGGAATTGTGGGATCCCCCAGGAAGGATTGAAGTCTATGTGCATTCAGGACTTTCTGAGGCCTATGGGGTTGATGAGACTGTCGGTATGGATAAAGTAGTCTCGGAGGATAATATTCGTAGAGCCAGGGCATGCCGGGAGATTGGTGATCAGATTGAACAGGGGCTCATTGACAAGAAAGATGGTTACCGAAGGATCGGTGAATTGCTTTTAAGTCGCGCACTTTTTCACCTCAGAAGAAGAACTCGCCGAGCGAGGAATCAGTCTGGCAGCCTTGATCAAGATCGCAGAACGCAGAGATGATCTGGTAAATGGCGATGATGATCCGACAAATGGTAATGATGATGAATATTTAATTGATGATTTTGAGTGGTGAGACTCTACACACCAAGCCTAGATTTTGAAGTTCACAATTACTGGTGAAATAATGAGTGTGATCGCTATTCCGCCGAGGGCTTGGCAAGTGAATAAAGCGTCATGCCAATAGCGCCAATCTCGACCGAAGCAACTCCCGTTTCTGCCAATGGGCAAAGCTGCTCTCTCGCCTCTCCTACGGGACTAGTGATGAGGAAGGCCACCCTTCCCACGTCACCCGATTCGCCAGCCATTAGGGCTTGAAGTGCGTTTACATATCGCCCCCTCCTTGGGTTCCTTAGGGGTAGTTGGCGAACCTGTGTAGCCAGTGATTCTGTTGCTACAAGTAGCCTTTGATACCTCTCGGAATCTGTGCCAGACGACTCTACAGTTTGGTGGTTAGTGTCGGGGCTATCAAGGCGTCCGTTGTAGCGCGTCTTCTTCTTGAGGCTATAGCCTACGGGGACACCCGTCGTCGGCGGGTCCTCTGAAACATATGCCATTCCCAGTGGTCGTGCGGGAATGCCCAAACTCGTCGAATTGCCCTCGGGGCTCATGCTTCTTTTCACTTCCTAACTATTGTCGCATACTTACTACTTGATTTTCAACCCCGTTCCAATAGCCCCGTTCGCCGACATCAGCAAATAAGCCGCCAACCCGAGTATCATGAGCCATACCCTTAGCCAAATTGTTGTCAGCTTATACTGGACATGCTGCTCTGCCACGTGGAACGATGCCACTTACCAGCAAGCTCATGTCTCAAATAGCTGAAGTGAATGGTCGCATGGTGATCATCATCAATGATGTGCTCGATCAGGGTGTAATCGCCAAATTCGCCTTCGGCCATTTCCTCGTGTGTGGCGCCACTAACATCAAGTTCGTGACAATGATCGAAAAAGATATCGCTCGCTCAACGATCGCGCACGCTGACTATACCTGTTTTCATACCGGACCAGAATGGCTCGGTGACATGTGACTTGATGAAGCCGATACCGCGCCAGAAGCCAATCGCTGGCTCAGTTAAGTGCGCATCATTGAGTCCTAGAGAGCTACGCGTTCACCGCCTCAATCTCCACCGACAATACGTCTTTATTTGTCGGTAGATCAGACGTCGGCTCAAAGGCATAAACCAGTAGCTGGCCAAACGGCATTTCCACATGTGCCATGTCTGCTTCTGGCACGTGGTCGAGGTGCTTCATTAGCGCGCGGATAGAATTGCCGTGCGCTACTAATAGAATGTTCTCACCCGCCTGCAATTTCGGTAGTATCTCCCGCTCGAAATATGGCACGACCCGCGCATAAACATCTTTGAGCGTTTCACCGCCCGGCACCGGATAGTCCCAGCCGCGTCGGATACCATTGAATGCTTCCTCGCCAATCTCAGCCTTGACTTCCCACTTATTTTTACCGGTCAGATCACCATAATCACGCTCGTTCAGCTCGGCTGCTTGCGTCGTCGGCAGACTGCCCATACCACGCCCTTCAAGCAGTGCTTCCAGCGTCTGATGCGTTCGCTTGAGCGCCGACGTATACGCCTCGTCAAAACTAATGTCTTTGAGTAGCGCGCCCAGCCGCACTGTGTCAGCTCGCCCCTTTTCCGTGAGCCCCACATCCGTCCAGCCCGTCCACTTGCCGAGCAGATTCCATTCACTCTCGCCGTGTCGACTGATAACCAATATTCCCATCATTCCTCCTCCGTTTATTTTTCCTACGAACCAAATCCCACGAATTGCGTAACCGCCTCTTGACGTTCGTCATCGCCGTCAACGATTAGCGTCTCGACATAGCCGCCTGGCCGATGATGAGCCCAATGTGGTATCGACCACGCAAACTCTTTGTTGCTCGCTAGCACTGCGTCGCGACTCAGGAACTGATAGGCATCAATTTCCGACTGCTGCAAGACAATTCGTTCCAGCCGCGCATCATCCAGAACCACCCGAAAGATATATTGATGCGCCAGTCCTTTGTCGCTGGAGCGTGAGGCCACCGCAAAAAATGAGACTTCCTCCTCGGTAACGACCAGCCCGACCTCTTCCTGGGTTTCGCGAAGTGCTGCCTGTAGCGGCGTTTCACCAGCGTCAACCATACCACCAGGCAGACTCCAATGCGTCTTGTAATACGCCTTGACTGTGAGCAGCTCGCCCGCTGAATTTTCGATCAGTAGTGCGGCGCTGGCGATCCGAGTATCCTGTGCTTTCTGCCATTCCTCATACGGTAACCAACCACTTTTTATCATTTTGCGTACTCGATCGCCCGTGTTTCGCGGATAACATTAACCTTGATGGTGCCTGGGTACTGCATGGTCGATTCAATCTTGGTGGCGATATCGCGCGACAGTTTGAATGCGCTTAGATCATCAATGTCCTCTGACCGGACAATCACCCGCACTTCACGCCCTGCAGAAATCGCATAGGCCTTATCAACGCCGTCAAAGCTGGTCGCCACATTTTCTAGATCGCGCATCCGCTCGGCAAAGTTCTCAGCCGAAATATTACGTGCTCCTGGCCGAGCAGCGCTGGCAGCGTCGCATACTCGCACGATCAGTGCCTCTGGTGTCGTCGCCTCGATATCATCGTGATGCGCTTCGATGGCGTGAACGATCCGCTCATCCATGCCGTATTTGCGCGCTAGCTCGGCACCGATGTGGTGATGCTTGCCCTCGATCTTGTGCGTCACCGCCTTGCCAACGTCATGCAGCAGTGTCGCGATTTTCGTGATGCGCACATCGGCACCAATTTCCTCAGCGATCATCCCAGCCATCTGGGCCATCTCGGTCGAATGCTTCAATACGTTCTGCCCGTAACTCGTTCGGAATTTCAGCTCACCTAGCAGTCGCTGCATTTCCTTCGGGATGCCGACGACGCCCGTCTCGCGCATGGCGTCCTCGCCGGCCTGCTTGACTTCTTTATCGATCTGTTTTTTCGCCTTGGCGACGACTTCTTCGATGCGCGCTGGATGGATGCGGCCATCTTTCATCAGCATCTCGAGGCTCAAGCGAGCCACTTGCCGGCGAATTGGATCAAAGCTTGAGAGCACAATCATACCCGGCGTGTCATCCACCAAAATATCGACACCAGTTTCGCGCTGCAACGCCTGAATGTTGCGACCTTCTTTGCCAATGATTCGACCTTTCATCTCATCATCAGTCAGCTTGACAGCCGTGACTGTTCGCTCAGCCGTTACCTCGCTGCTCATCCGCTCCATCGCCGTGAGCAAGATCATCTGCGCCCGCTCTTCGGCATCATCCATAGCCTCGTGTTGTAATTTCGACACCAAGCTAACCAAATCGTTCTTAATATCGCGCTCGGTCATTTGCATGAGCTTGTCGGCAGCATCCTTTTTCTTTAGGCCAGCAATCTTCTCGAGCTTCTCCTGCTGGCGCGTGCGAATAGTGCGAATCTCTTCCTTGAGATTGTCAACCTCATCTTCGTGCGTGCGCAGCTTCTCCGCCCGCTTATCTAGTTCGTCCAATTTCCGATCCAGCGTCTGCTCGCGATCCGCCAACCGATTCTCGGTCTTTTGCCACTCGCGGCGGCGCTCATTTTCGATTTTTAAGGCTTCGTCCTTAGCTTTCAGGACAATGTCGCTGGCCTTACTCTTTGCCTCGGCGATGTCACGCTCAATTTGTGACTTGCCGTTAGCTTGCCTCGTCCGCTGATAGGCGTAAAAACCGCCCACGCCAAGTGCCGCGCCAACCAAGCCGCCAATAACTATTCCTACCATATGATTTCCTTTCTTTTCCGACCAATCGCCCCGGGTATACACCCCGAGAAATGTATCAACGACTGGCCATATTCAACTGATGCAATAAAACGGCCCAAGCCACTAATCTAAAGCCGCCTTACTTTTATTGTACGATATTGCGGAGGAAAATACCACTATTTGCGCGGAGTCGTGATGTGAGCTTCGCCGCCATATTCGGGGAGAATAATCGTGTCGTTTTCGCCGCGCTTCAGCCGCTCCAAGCAGTCATCTCGCCAGTGATCGCCACTACTGCCAACGATCGGAATACCG
>CAUUMU010000022.1:0-13997 GCA_963546435.1 uncultured Candidatus Saccharibacteria bacterium | reverse complement strand
TTCTTTGCCGCTTACCTATCTTTGAATACTATTATGAACATGATTTCAAAAAGTAAGAAAGAAAAATATGTTATGACTCCGCTTTCACTTATAGCCGGAATATGTTTTTGGATAACGGCATTTCAGATGTAGTATGTAAAATGAGGATAATCTACAGACAGTTTGTCTAATTGAATAGAATAATTTTTGAAACAATAAATAGAGTTTGGCATGTCGGTCAACAAGACCAGTATCATTTATGTTTAGGTCAACCATTTACGCCATTTCGGTGTGTAGAGTCGTGACAGTATCATTTTAAAGCGTCTTAAGATAATCGTGTACGATTATTAAATGTATTGCCATCGTGGATGTGTACAATTTGTTTCATGGCTTATAGTATACTAAATCTATGAAACGACCTACAAATGTTCAGCATATACTCCAGCTGATCAGTTCATTAATCGTGCCGATGTATTATATTCATCGTGATATCGTGCCGCCAAAACGATCACCACTTAGGGAAAATGATGCGGAACATTCCTGGGCTTTAGCATTGTTAGCGTGTGCGCTCGCTCCGCAGATTAATCCGAAATTAGATATTGGTAAAGTTGCCCAATTTGCCATTGTTCATGATGTTGTAGAGGTCTATTCGGGTGATGTATCGGCAATGGATAGCCAGGCGGCAAATTCATCTGAGCGAAAAATTCGTGAGGCAGCAGCGCTGGAGCGTATTCAATCAGATTTCTCATATATGCCATGGATCGCTGAAACGATTAAGGAATACGAATCTTTTTCTAGCGAAGAAGCATGTTTCGTCTATGCGCTTGATAAATTTATGCCGGTTGCCTATGACTATCTCGATGGAGGTGAGTATGCTCATCATTGTCGCACAACTCGTGAAGCGTACCAGTATCATATGATACCGCATCGCGAAAAGGCCCAGAGGCATCCCGTTGTTGGTCGATATTATGATGAGGTGCGGACGCTGCTAGATGCTCAGCCGGATCATTTTTATGATCCAGAAAATGTAGTATAATTGTTGTAGGCGCGAGTGGCGGAATTGGTAGACGCGAGGGACTTAAAATCCCTTGACCAAAAGTCGTGCGGGTTCGATTCCCGCCTCGCGCACCACAATTGTTACAAAAGCCGCCGATAAAGGGCGGCTTTCGTTATGAATAGTTGAATTCTAGGGTGCCAGATCCAGATAAATTAGGTGTTTCGTCCGGTCATCTTTCGCCGAAAGATATAGATAGCGAGTGTAAAGATAACGGTGGTATAACACAAAACAATCAGTAGATGTGGTGTGATGACTTGCCAATTCCCCTCAATACTGCCTTTAATGGCGGCAACACTGTGGTAAAATGGCAGTACTTCCGCAACCATTTTAAAACCACCACCGATGAGATCAACAGGGACAAATACGCCCGACAGCCAGCCAGCGACATTGGTGAGCAGGGCGCCACATATACCGCCAACTGCTCGCTCGTTAATGAGACTGCCGAAGAATAACCCACATCCAACAAATAGAAGCGACGTTACCGTTGTAATAACGATTGCCCCAATAATATGCACTGAAAAGTCGAGCCCGATACAGCAGGCGATAACGAGGGTAATCACTGCCTGCATGGTAGCAATGATAATCATCGGAATTGTGTATCCAATGATAAAATCTCGGGCTGTCATAGGTGAGGTAAACAGACGCATCAGGAATGATGAAGTTCGGTCTTTTGCTAGGAGCATACCTGAGAATAGTGCTAGGAATGCCGTACCGAACATTGCGATACCTGGTGCCAAATTTTTGATGGCAAACATAGTATTATTGGCTTCGGCGGGAATGCTGGCATTTATAATAGAGAGCAGTCCAAGCAAAACGAGTGGAAAGACTAATCCAAAGAATAGATTGATCGGATCGCGTACAACTTCTTTTGTACAGCGTTTAGCAAATAGTAATGATCTCATCGAATACCTCCTACAAGTGCGACAAACGCATCCTCAAGGGTGCGTGTATTAGTTTGTTTTTGTAGTTCTGCTACTGTACCGATTGCCACGAGCTTGCCGCGCGCCATAACGCCGACACGATCAGACAATGCTTCAATTTCCTCGAGATAGTGGGTTGTGAGCAGCGTCGTCACTGTACCTTTGAGCAACTGGATCGCCTCCCATAACTCACGGCGCGAAAAAATATCAAGACCTAGCGTTGGTTCGTCAATGAATAATATTTTTGGATTTGAGATGAGTGCCATGGCGATCGACAGGCGTCGCTGCATGCCGCCAGACAAATGCTTAGCTTTTTTATGTTCGACAGTTTCGAGTTTGAATTGGCTTGCCATACGTGAGGCGCTCTCACTGGCGTTATGAGCAGATTGTCCGTAGAGTCCAGCGATCAGTTCGAGATTCTCGCGGACTGATAAATTACCAGCTACAGCAGTTTCTTGCGGTGAAACGTTGATCATCTGTTTGACTGCCTGAGGTTTTTCGGTAATACTATTGCCGAGTAAAATAGCATCACCTTGTGTTGGTTGGCTTAAGCAAGATAACATTTTAATCAATGTCGTCTTACCCGCACCATTGACACCAAGTAGTGAAAATAACTCACCCTTTTCAATTGATAGATTAAGGCTGTCGACTGCGACAAAGTCACCGTAGCGTTTTGTTAAGTTGGTCGCAGTGATTGCATTCATGATTTCATCTCCGTATCATTGAGTACGGCGGTGATTGTATCAATGACTTTATTCTTAGTCGGAATAGCAATTCCTTGCTGCTTGTCGCCGAGCATGATAAGTGTATCGCCAGGCTTGATATTAAAAATATCTCGTGCCTCTTTGGGTATCACAATTTGCCCGCGTTCGCCAACCTTGACTGTCCAAGCATGTCTACTCTTTGGTTTTGTCATATAATTCCTTTCTTTCATATAAATATGATTTATATGAATAAGTATACGACTATGATGAGCTGCGTGTCAACAATGAGTTGGCATGATTTTGCCACTATACGACTCGTGTGTATGGTATAATTATATGTATAAGGTACTAACCATAAGGAGAATAGAACATGGATGCAGTAATAATAACCTTAATTATCGTTGGTGTCGTTATCGTTCTGATCGTGGCGTTTTTGATCGGTACGTACAACGGACTGGTGACGCTGCGTAACCGCGTCGAGGAAGCATGGAGTGATATCACTGTCCAGCTCAAACGCCGGACTGACTTGATTCCAAACCTGGTTAACTCAGTCAAGGGCTACGCTACGCACGAGAAAGAAGTGTTTGAGAAAGTCACTGAAGCGCGATCGGCCATTATGGGTGCCAAGGGCGTGGCTGATACGGCTCAGGCGGAGAATATGTTAGAGGGTGCCCTAAAGAGCCTGTTCGCTGTCGCTGAGGCATATCCGGAATTGAAGGCTAATGAGAACTTCTTGCAGCTACAGCAAGAGCTGGTTGATACTGAGGATAAGATCCAGGCATCGCGTCGCTTTTACAATGGCGGCGTTCGCGACCTGAACACAAGGATTCAAAGGTTCCCGGCTAACATGGTTGCCGGCATGTTCGGCTTCCAGGCCAAGGAGTTCTTTGAGGTTGCTGATCGAGCAAGTGTTGAGAATCCAGTCGAGGTGAAATTCTAAGGCGGGATAATCTTCGCCCAAACTAAACCGCTCGCCTATTTTCGGCGGGCGGTTTTTGGTATAATATCTAATATGTATAGTGCAATTTCTCATAACAAGCGAAACACCGTATTGATCATGGCGGTGTTTGTGGCGATTATCGGCGTGATTGGTGTGCTGGTCGGTATGTATCTACGGAATTATTCATTATCGGTGATCATTGTCGGTTGTGCGCTGCTTTATGCGTGGTTACAATATTATATCGCTGGTAAATTGGCCATGGCGATGAGCGGTGCGCAGCAGATTGAAAAAAAGGATGCGCCGGAGCTGTGGCGAGTAGTAGAAAACCTAGCGATTGCTTCCGGCATGCCGATGCCAAAAGTCTACATTATTGACGATCCAGCGCCAAACGCGTTTGCGACGGGCCGCGATCCAAAGCACGCTATCGTCGGTGCGACTACTGGGCTGTTGGAAATTATGGACAAGCGCGAGCTGGAAGCGGTGATGGCGCACGAGATGAGCCATGTGCGCAACTACGATATTCGCGTTAGTATGATTGCCTTTGGGTTGGTGAGTGCCATTGGGTTGCTTGCTGATATCGCACTCCGGATGATGATTTATGGCGATGACGATGACGGGGAGACCAGTCCGGTTGTCTACGCCGTGGGTATTATAGTAGTAATCTTGGCACCGATTTTAGCAACGATTACGCAACTGGCAGTCAGCCGCCAGCGTGAGTATCTCGCGGATGCCTCGGGCGCGCTCTTGACTCGCGACTCGGAGGGGCTGGCGATGGCACTGGAGAAGTTACAAAGTTATGGTCGGCCAATGCGCAGGCAGAGTACTTCAACAGCGAACTTGTTTATGAATAATCCGCTGCGTCCTGGCTTTTTCTCAAAGTTATTTAGCACCCATCCGCCACTAGAAGATCGAATCGCACGCCTGCGAAGTAATGCAACGAAGATGTAATCATGACGAAGTCAACCAAAAAACAACACACCACGCGGCGTAAACGAGCAACTTCAAAAGCAGATAGTCGCGCCGCGGCAAAGAAAACAGTATCGTTAAAAGAGAGGCTTAATAAGGCTTGGCAGCGGCTGATACAGCGCCGCCAAGCCTTTCTCCGCCGTCGGCCGCACCGTAGTTTTCGAGTGACCAAGCGACGTGACTATCGTCGTTCGCTCAAGTTGCCAGGCTACTTTGCGCTGACCAAACAAGCATGGCAACTGATGCGAAAGCACTGGCAGATCTTCGTTGGATTGGCGGCAATATACGCAGTGCTGGGTGTGCTGCTGTCGGGGCTGATTTCGCAAGATACGTATCAGCAGCTAAAGGATACGATCAATGGAACGAATCAGGGGGGCGCCCTGGGTACTATCGTGCCAACGTTGATGCTATTTGCTGGCGTGGTTACCAATCAGCTCGGCAACTCGGCAAGTAGCGCTGGATCGTCGCAGCAGGTTATTGGCGCGCTGATCGGACTATATATATGGCTAACGACAATTTGGCTGGTTCGCGGCGTAATTGTCGGTAAGCGTCCAAAGATTCGCGATGGGCTGTATAATGCGGGCGCGCCGGTCATCGCCCTGTCGGTCCTAGTGTTTATCGCGCTCATTCAATTATTACCAGCAGCGATAGCGGTCATTATTTACGGAGCGGCGGACACGTCAGGCATGCTGCAGCAGACGGTGGTGTTGATGTTGGCGGCCGGCGCCACCATATTAATCGTCACCTTGTCGATATATTGGCTGACGAGTACGTTGTTCGCTATGGTAATTATTACCCTACCGGGGATGTATCCACTAGAAGCAGCGCGACTGGCTTCAGACGTTGTACTAGGGCGGCGGATGCGGATCTTGCTGCGATTGATGTGGCTACTGGTGGTGCTCGCCGTGGTTTGGGCGGTGGTGCTTATTCCGGTCATTACGATTGATGGCGCACTCAAAACGGTGATACCGGCGTTGAACTGGCTGCCGCTGGTGCCGCTCGTGGCGTTGCTGTTGGTGGCGTTCTCGATTGTTGCCTCGGCGTGCTACATCTATCTATTCTACCGAAAGGTCGTCGCTGATGACAGTGCGCCAGCTTGATAGGCAGGCGGCCGAGCAACGAATTGTCAAACTGCGAGATCTGATCAATGATTATCGCTATCATTATCATGTGCTTGACGAATCGATCATGAGCGAGGCGGCGGCTGATAGCCTGAAGCATGAACTGTCGCAGCTGGAAGAGCAATTTCCGGAACTTATCACGCCAGACAGCCCAACCCAGCGGGTGGCCGGAAAAGCGCTCAGTAAATTCGCCAAGGTTCAGCATCAAACACGAATGATTTCGCTGCAGGACGTGTTTGACCGGGCGGAAGTCGCGGCGTGGATAGAGCGTATGCACAAAGTGCGTAGTGACATCACTGAAGAATTTTTGTGTGATATCAAAATGGACGGCTTGGCGTGTGCGCTGATTTATGGGGACGGTGTGCTGACACGGGCCGTGACGCGGGGCGACGGACTAGTTGGTGAAGATGTGACCATGAATGTGCGAACGATTCAGAATGTTCCGCTGACACTACGCGCTAACCAGCGATTTACTCATTTTTTGCGCGGTCGGACGGAGATTCGTGGTGAAATTGTGATGCACAAGGCCGACTTTGCGGCATTAAATCAGCGTCGGCGAGCGGCTGGTCAGCCAGAATTTGCCAATCCGCGTAACCTAGCCGCAGGGACGATTCGTCAGCTTGATCCAAAATTGGTGGCGGAGCGTCCGCTCCATTTTGTTGGCTATGATATCATTCGCGATAACCTCGAGGATACGCCGACGATCGCCTTTGGTTACCAGATGATGAACGAGTTGGGTATCACCACTAGTCGCCAAACGCAAATCGTCTATGGCTTGGACGAGGTGATGAGCTATGTTAATCATCTCGATGAAGTTCGTCAGTCGCTGCAGTTTAATACTGACGGAGCGGTCATCAAGCTCAACGACCGGCGACAGTTTGCCGAGCTCGGCATCGTTGGCAAGACACCACGAGCGGCAGTGGCGTATAAATTTGCCGCCGAAGAAGCTACAACCATCATCCGCGATATTGTTATTTCCATCGGTCGAACCGGTGCGGCCACGCCAGTAGCGGTGTTTGACCCCGTGGTGGTGGCCGGTACGACGGTGCAGCATGCTAGCCTGCATAACGCTGACGAAATTGCTCGGCTGGATGTGCGGCGCGGCGACACGGTGGTGATTTTCAAGGCGGGCGATATCATCCCGCAGGTTGAGAGTGTTTTGAAAGAATTGCGACCAGCAGGTACCAAGCCAATTGATTACCCGGCGGAATTGGCGCGCCAATATCCGGAGCTAGAATTTGTACGGCCAGAGGGCGAGGCGGTCTACCGCGTTAAAGGTTTGAGTGGTCCGCTGATTTTGAAGCGATCTCTGGCACACTTTGCATCTAAAGGCGCGCTGGACATCGACACATTGGGTGAGAAAAATGTCGAGGCGCTGGTCGAGGTTGGGTTGGTCAATGATTTGGCGGATATATATCGGTTGACGAAAGATGATTTGCTGCAGCTGGAGCGCTTTGCTGAGATTTCTGCGCAAAAGCTCATTGATGTCATTGCTGCTAAGAAACAGCCAGCCTTGGAGCGGTTTTTATTTGGTCTCGGTATTCGGCATGTTGGCGCGCAGACAGCGATTGATCTCACAAATCACTTTGAAAGTGTTGAGAAGCTCAGCCAAGCGACTATTGATGAGCTACGCGAAGTAGACGGAGTGGGCGAAATTGTCGCCGAGTCGATCGTGGCGTGGTTTGCTGATGAAGATAACGTGATGCTGCTCAAAAAATTTGCTGACTTGGGCGTGGCGCCACAGTTTAGCCAAAAATCCGACCGTCTGGCTGGCCAAAGTTTCGTCATCACCGGCACCCTGCAGTCGATGGGTCGTGATGCTGCTGCCGAAAGGATCCGTAATCTTGGCGGCACCTTCCAAACCGCCGTTGCAAAAGATACAACATATCTGGTAGCGGGCGGTAAAGTCGGCGCCAGCAAGCTGAAAAAAGCCGAGCAATACGGCACCAAAATTATTGATGAGCAAACATTATTAGAACTTATACAGTAACGGAGGCATAATCATGACACAACAACCACATCGCGCCCTCGCCATCAAACCCGCCGACACAGTTGTGTTTACCGCCATGTCCAAGAAATATTTTTACATGAGATTTTTCGTAACGAAATTTGCACTCGAACAAGGCGCTGTGCCGATCAACCCATTTGCCAGTTTTGATTATTTTTTGCTCGACGCGGTAGAGCGTGACACGGTGCGACGCGCTAATAATACGCTGGTGGCGCGCGCTGATGAGCTGTGGGTATTTGGCGACATCGCTGATGGTGTGCGGGCGGAAATAGTTCAAGCCTGGCAGCAACATAAAGCCGTCCGATTTTTTGCGTTTCGTAACGACAAGCATATTTACGAAGTTGAGATTGGCGAATTGGTTTATGAAGACGGCGTTGAAACAGTAACTCAACGGAAGTAATGAGATGATCCGATTTTACTTACAAAAATTAGTGCGTGATAAAGTGGTAAAAAAGTGCCTGGATGATCCAGAATTTTTGCATACGGAATACCGGACATTAGACAAACAAGCGTTTCGTCGTGAGCTGATTCGTAAGGTTCATGAGGAGGCAGACGAGATTCCGCTCGGTGATGATCAGCAGGGTGAGGCGCTCAAGGAGTTAGCCGATTTGCAAGAAGTTGTTGACGTGTTGCGCCAAGCCTTTGGCTTTTCTATAGAGCAAGTCCAGGAGGCGATGGCGCATAAAAAGCAGGATAATGGCGGTTTTGATAATCGGCACTATATTGAATACAATGATTTTACGGATGACAGTAGATGGGTGGAAATACTGCGTGCTCAGCCAGGGAAGTATCGTGAAGAAACAGTGGATAGCGAAGAGCAGAGCCATCGTACGAGGATTAGCAAGGGTGTATACCGGCACAGCAAATCAGGCAAATTATATGAGGTGATCGGCCTCGCATTGGAAACTGAGACGGAAGATCTTTTGGTGATCTATCGACCTCTCTATGAAAATGAATATGAACTATTCGCCCGCCCCGTCAGTATGTTTACGGAAACAGTAGTGCTGGACGGGAAATCTGTGCCGCGATTCGAGAAAATAAACTCCAAAGCTCAGGTGTAAGTGTGATGAAGACAATCACTTTTATCACCGGCAATCAGCACAAAGCAGATTATTTATCGCGCATGCTAGGTCTACCGCTGAAACATCGGGCGGTTGATTTGGCAGAGATTCAATCAACTAGTTTGGAAGAAGTTGTTGAGCATAAGGTGCGTCAGGCGTATGTAATCGCCAAATGTCCGGTTTTGGTTGAGGATGTGGCGCTTGAGTTTACAGAATTGGGCGGACTGCCGGGTCCGTTCATCAAGTTTTTTGTCGAGGCGCCAAACGGCTTAGAGAATCTCTGCCGGATGCTTGATGGTTTTGACAATCGATCGGCAGTGGCGGCGTGTGTATTTGGCTACTACGACGGCCAGCGGATCAAGTTATTTCGCGCTGAACTTCATGGCGCCATCTCTGAGCATCCCATAGGCGATGGCGGCTTTGGCTGGGATAAAATATTTTGCCCGGATGGCTACGAGGGCAAAACTCGTGCCGAATTAACGCCAGATGAGGACGCTGAGACGTACCGCTTATTCAAGCCAATCGATGTCGTCCGCCAATTTCTCGCCACACTTGAATAAACACATGCTATTATTTATATATGAAAGTGATCTACCTAGCTGGCAAAAATCTCGACAGGGCGAATCGCGTGGCGGCAACTTTAGAGGCCTCCGGCTATAGCATTCCGTGTAATTGGTACTATAATTACAAAGACGACGAGACAAACTTCAGTCCAGAAGACGAAGTTCAGGCTGTCCGTTCTGCCGATGTTTTGGTATATCTATGGGAATCCGACCAGGAGAGCGCGCGCTACGAAGTTGGCATGGCGATAGCGCTTGGTAAACCAGTGGTCGTTGTTCATGATACCCCAAAATGGTTTCTACAACTGTCAAATATTCATGTGGTATCACGGGATGAGGATATTATAAAGGCACTGGGTGAGGTTGGTTGACGAAGGACCCCTATGATAAAACCAGTGTGCTATGGCTACACTTAAAATAAGAAATGCTATAATAAACCCCATGACAAAACACATCAATCTCGTCACTGGTAATCCGCGTAAAATTGAGGAAGCAACGGCCACGCTTAGCCAATACGACATAGCGGTGGATGTTATCAATTTAGATATTGATGAGATCCAGCACCGTGATCCATTAAAAATTACCGAGGCTAAGGTTCGGACGGCGTATGAAAAAGTCGGCAAGCCGGTTGTTGTTAATGATAGTAATTGGGAAGTGCCCGCGCTCGGTGGCTTTCCGGGTGGCTACATGAAGGATATCGCGCACTGGTTGACGCCCGAGGATTTTTTGGCTTTGCTACGCGACAAAGATGATTGGCGAATTATCCTGCACGATGTTATCGCTTATTACGACGGGCATAATCTACAGACATTTATCTTTAATCAGCCGGGGAAGTTTGTCGCTCCGCCGCGTGGCAAGAGTGGTGCGTCGGTCAACAAGATTATTACGATGGATGGCAGTAACGGCCTGACGATGTCCGAGGTGTTTGATCGGCGCGATCAAGGCCTAGCGGTCAGAACCGACACGCTGCAGCAATGGCATCAATTTGCGCAGTGGTATATCGCGCAGTAGCTAGTTTCTATGAAGTTCGCGCCATACTGGCAGTAATAAGCGTGGCGCCAATCACATCATCAACGCTGGAGCCGCGCGATAGATCGCTGATCGGCCGAGCAAAACCCTGCAAGATCGGCCCGTATGCATGGCCGCCAGCCAGGTGTTCGGCTAGCTTATAAGCGATATTGCCAGAATCAAGATCAGGGAAAACAAGGACATTAGCTCTGCCAGCAACCGGACTGTCCGGTGATTTTTTCTGGCCGATAGCCGGGACGATTGCCGCGTCTAATTGCAGTTCACCGTCAATGAGTATATCGGGCTGTTCTGTTTTGACGAGTTGTAGGGCCTGCGTGACGAGCTCAACACTGTCACCGCCAGCGCTGCCTTTCGTTGAGTATGACAGCATGGCCACGCGCGGCTCCCAGCCAAGTGACGCCGCACTATCCGCTGAGGACACGGCAATTGCTGCCAGTTGTTCGACGTTTGGCTGAATGTTCATGCCGCAGTCGGCAAAGAGTAGCAGACCTCGTTCGCCGCCCTGAAACTGCGGGACGTCTATCACGAAAAAGCTGGATGCATATCGAACATTGGGCGCCAGTCCAATAATTTTCAGTCCAGCTCGGAGCACGTCTTTCGTTGGATGATCAATTCCGGCTACCATAACGTCAGCTTCGCCGCTACTGAGCATCGTTGCACCGCGACTGATAGCATCCTCTTTCCCGTCAAGCAACACTGGCTGCACCGCGCCGCTTTCTTCTAGTGTACGTGCTGCCTGCTGGATGATGTGATTGTCACCCTCGGGAAACACCACACGCGGTGGGTTTAAGGCGAGGGTTTTTGCTAAGTCTCGTATGTGCTGATTCATAAGTATAGTATAATGGAATTATGGACGAATTGACAATTGAACGCGCATCCCACATCACCGAATCTGATGTGGCAGACATCACCAACCTTATCGCGGCACTAACCAGCAAACCGCACCCAGCTGACGCCGAGTTGTTGCAGCAGATTATTGACTCGCCGAGTCATGTGTTGCTGTTGGCGCGGTTATCGGGTAGAGTTGTTGGCATGGCAACGGTGGCACTGCTGCTTGGGCCAGCTGCTGGGCGCAAGATCTACCTCGATGATTTCGTTGCCGATCCGACTGTCCAGGGCAAGGGTGTCGGTTCTCGACTCTGGGATGCCATCATTGACTGGGGTCGCGAGCAGGGTGCTTTGAAATTAGAGTTTACATCTCGCCCAGAACGTGAAGCAGCGCAGCAATTCTACCTGAGGAAGGGTGCAGTCGTGCGCAGCACCAACGCTTTTGCTAAGGAATTGTAAATAAATATCAGACAAACCTCTTGTGCTTTTTAGTAAAAAAGCGCATAATATTGGTAGAGCTGGTACGCATAGGGGCGTTTCCTATGCTGCCATCCAAAACAAACACATGAAATTGCCCCGGGTGGGCGCGTAACAGCTCTTTTATGTCCATCAAGTAGCGCGCTTGACAGCGCTTATGGTATGATAAAGAGAATGTTTAAGAAGTCGTTTGAAAAGAAGATGATACGCTATGTCAGGAAATTTTTTGCTGATCATGCTGATGTCAAGTTGATTGCAGTAACTGGGAGTGCTGGCAAAACAAGTGCCAAAACGGCGATTGCTACCGTGTTGTCACAGCAGTTTGCTGTCGCTATGCACGCTGCCGAGCCAACGTCACATATGCAAACACTCCTCCAGATCATGGGTGTGCGCTATCCTGAGAATCGTCCAGAGGAGAAGTGGGGGTTTTGGCACCGCCGCAAGATGATGCGAGCTGTCAAAAAGCGTGCTCGCGCCGAGCATCCCGAAGCCCAGATTATCGTCCAAGAGTTCAGCCCGATGCAGCCTGGTTTTAACGCGTGGTTTCAGCAGGTTATTTTGCCGGACATGGCCGTTGTGACATCGGTAACCTCTGGCCGCATGCGGGTTGAACATACCGTCGAAGAGGTAGCTGGCGAGATGCTAACGTTGGCGAATAATGCTCGCTTTGCGGCTATTAACCGTGATGACATTGATGGTCGATTTGCTGCGTTTTTGACAAATCCCCAGATGACGACATACGGCACCAGCGAAGTCGCTGAGTATTATTTTGAGCAGCAGGATTTCTCGCTGGAGCACGGTTATGCCGGCAAGATTATCGGCCCGGAATATCCTGATGGTATCGCAGTGACGCTGCCACTACTTGGTGAACATAATCTGCGGCCAGCCGTCGTGGCGATGCTCGCTGGGGTGCGGATGGGCATGACGAAAGAGTTGATTGAAAAGGGCTTGAGTCAGTTACTTCCGCTGCCGGGTCGGATGCAAGTGCTTCGCGGCGCGGATCAGACGATTCTGATTGACGATAGCTATAGCTCGTCGCCGCTGACGGCATTGTCAGCACTACAAACGCTGTACAGTCTCGAGGTGCCGCAGCGTATTGTGGTGTTTGGTAATATGAATGGGCTACGCAAGGATACGCAGGCCGGTCATGCGAAGCTCGGCGCTCAGTGTTCGCCAGACGAGCTGGATTGGGTAGTGACCGTTGGCGAGATGGCTAATCAATACCTGGCGCCGGTAGCACGTCGTCGCGGCTGTCAGGTCAAGGAGTGTCGTGATGCGCTGATGGCCGGCGGATTTGTACGCGAAAAACTTCATGCGGGCGGCGTAGCTCTCTTCAAGGGTTCAAGTGGCGGTGTTTGGCTCGAGGAAGCGATTAAAATTAACCTACACAGCACCGAGGATGAGAAAAAATTGGTGCGCCAGTCGCCTGACTGGATTAAGCGAAAAAATGAATTTTTCTCGCGCTTTCGCGGATAGTGATACAATGAAAGTATAACGAGGAGGAATATGGACGACAAGGGTACGAATAGCAAGAAAACACCAGCGGATAAAGCCACTGCATCAACACCGCCGGCAGCGTCGCAGTCGACGGTCACATCAAGCTCATCACAGTCGACAACGACTCCGCCTACACAGACTGATCAGCCTGTATCGACGCCAGCGCAACCAGCACCGCCGACGTCGCAACCGCCGATCATGAATTCGGTTATGCCGCCAAAAAAGAAAACCGGCCTCATCATCGGTATTATTACCGGCTCGGTCGTATTGCTACTGGCTATCGCTGCGGTACTATTGTACTTTTTCTGGTGGCAAAATCCGCAGAGGATGGTAACTGATGCAGTGGTTAATTCATTCCAGACCAAAAAGGTGGTTTCCTCAGGTAAACTCGTCATGGACCTTGGTAGCGGCAATCGTATTGATGTCAAGCTCAAAGCCGCCACCGACGCACCAAAGTCAAAAACTGAAGCTACGATAAAGTTAGCTATTAACGGCATGGAGATCCAGCAAGACGTCATCCTCACAATGGTGGCTGACGGCAAAGGCACGATTTATATTAAGAGCGAACATCTAAAAGATATCGTGCGCCAGATGGTAGAGACGATCATCAAGGCTCGAAGCCGGGGAGTACTACCAGATACGCGGTCGACGATGATACGCGACCAGATCCTCAAACAGCTTGATGAAAAACTTAACAAAATTGAAGGCAAGTGGCTTAAGGTATCATTTGATGAGCTTGGAGCATCACGTACAAACAAAGACACGTGCTCTCAAGAAATCTTTGATTTAATCAATAATGACCAGCAGGTGCGTAGCGAACTGATCAACGCGTATCGCAAAAACAGCTTTG
>CAUUMU010000021.1:0-14310 GCA_963546435.1 uncultured Candidatus Saccharibacteria bacterium | reverse complement strand
CTTGAAAATACTGATCGCGCCCGTCAATCGTTAGCGTGATATTGACGTTTTTCATACTCGCAAATTCCTGGCTGAGGCGGCGCATTTCCTCGGCCGATTTGCCGCGCAGCTTGGTGGTCAGCATTGCTAGGTTATTTGCTGCCTGGCGCTCTTTTTGCTGCAGGTAAAATTGCGGCATCAAGGTGTAAACCAACGCATGAACCAGGATGATCAACGCCGCAAACAGGCCGATTGATACCAAAAATGTTTTGGGGAATAACTTAAGATTCTTCATAGCGATAGCCCACTCCTTTCACCGTGATGATACAGTCCAGGTGCAATTTCTTGCGCAGGTTTTTGATGTAGACGTCGATTACTCGGTCGAACGGCACCTCGTCATCACGCCACAACTTGTCAATGATAGCCTGCCGACTCCAGACCATGTTTGGATTATCCACCAGCAGCTTGAGCAGCTGCACTTCCTTGGGCTTGAGGTGTGCGTCAGTGTCATCATAAAAACCCTGATAGGCCATAAAATCCACCGAAGCCAGGCCGCGCTGCCACAAGGTTTTTTTGACAGACTGTTGGCGGCGAAGTAGCGCTCTAATTCGCTTTTCCAAAATCACCAGCGAAAATGGCTTACTCATATAATCATCCGCCAGCTCGTCAAAACTCGCAACTTGCGTCGGCTCATCATGTAGTGCCGTCAGCATCAACACCGGCACGTCGCTGGTCTGGCGAATTTGGTGTAGCGTCTCGATACCGCTCATACCCGGCAGCATAATATCCAGGATAATCACATCTGCCTGAGTAAATTTCTTTAGCGCCTCCTCGCCGCTAGTCGCCGTCAGTACCACAAAACCCTGCTGGCGGAGGAATTGCTCAGTGCCAGTACGTAAGGTGGGCTCGTCTTCAACAATAAGAACCGTTGATGTCATATAAGTAGTATACCGAAAATGCCGCTCGTGGTAAACGAGCGGCATGGGGCGCGTGGTCAGCGTCAAATTGGGACGCTTGGGGCGCGTTAGTGGACGCCGACCACTTGCAGGCGCCGGGTGGTGCGACCGAGACCGAGAGAGATGGTTTCGGTGGCGTGGCGGTTGAGGAGGCTTTGTCCGAGGGGACTATCGACCGAGATGCGGCCGTCAGACGGATCAGCCTCAAGGCTATCAACGAGGGTGTAGCGAAAGAGTTGACCCTGCTGATCGATGAGATCAACCACCGAGCCAATGGCGATGCGTAGCCGATCACGCTTGCGCGGCAGCGGCTTGGCGGTCTTGAGCGCAGCGCGTTTCTCGGAGAGCTTACCATGGACGTTTTCGAGATTCATAATAATGTCGCTGCGGCGGAGTTTGTCGTCGCGAGATTTGGCGCGGCCGATGTCGCGTAGTTCAGCCGAGAGTGCTTTTTCGCGGATTTCGAGTTCGTTGATTTGCTTGTGTAATTCTTTGAAGCCTTTTTTACTGAGATATGTTGTCGTATTCATCCTTACCCTTTCTGGTGAGGCTCACCTCACCGTAACTTATTACACCATGGCATTCTGAAAATTAGCTGAAAAATTGTAAAAATGTCAAAAAAAGTCACGCCACCAGGGGTGAATTACAGGGTTTTTGGCAGCGAAATCGTGAACGTTGTCGTGCCTTTGCGGCTGGCGGCGGTGAGTTGGCCGCCGAGGGCGCCGGCTAGTTGCTTGGCGAGACTGAGGCCAAGGCCGTAGCCGCCGGTTCGCTGATCGCCAGAGAAAAATCGCTCAAAAATATGCGGCAAGTCGCGCGCCGCGATTTGGCCATCGTTCGTCAGGCAGACGGTGATGCGGTGATGGGCAGCCTTGATGTCAACCTGGACACGGGACTTACGCGGGCTGTGGCGCAGGGCGTTGTCGAGGATGATGGCGATCAGTTCGCGGACGATGAGGCGGTGGCTAGTCAGGGTGATGGCCTCGTCGGTGATTAGCGTGGTGCGCGCATCGGCCTTGCGTTCAGTGATCAGCTTTTTGGTGAGGTCGGTGATGTCGAATGTCTCAGTCGTGGTTTCTAGCTGTCGATTGGCGGATGACAATTTGAGCAGCGTCTCGGTAAGCTGCGTCAAACGGTCAGTCTCTTCGAGTGTGCTCTGGAGCGTCTGGCGAAGCGATGCCTTGCTGGCGCGCTGGTCGGACAATGCCAGCTCGGCCTCGGCCTTGATGACGGCCAGTGGCGTGCGCAGCTGATGACTGGCGTTGGCGGTAAAGCGCGACTGAGCGTCGTGTGCTGCCTCGATCGGCTCAAGTGTTCGTCGGGCCAGTATATAGGCACACACGCCGCCGCCGATGAGCACGATGAGGTTGAGATAGCCGAGGCTGATTAACAGGTTGGTGGTCGAGATTGACGGATGGTCGCGGATGATGGTGGTTTCGGTGTGGCTGTCGGTTTTGTGATGCTTACTCCAGTTATTCAGCTGGACGTCAAGCTCGGAGCTAGCAACTTGAAAGATGATGCCGCTAAATAGTAAGCTGACGGTCATCAGAATGAGCAAGTACCAGCCGGCCAGCTTGAGCGTTGCCGAGAAAAATAATTTCACTCGCCAGCCTCCAATTTATAACCAAAGCCGCGCACGGTGTGAATCAGTGGGCATCGAAATGGCTTGTCGATTTTTTTGCGCAGCTGCTTGATGTAGGCCTCAACGTTGTTGGGCAAAATGTCAGCATCAAAATCCCACACATGGGCGATCAATGTGTCTTTGCTAAGCGTCTGGCCGGGGTGGCGCGCCAGATATTCGAGGAGCGCGTACTCCTTGCTGGTTAGGTCGATCGAGGTGCCGGCACGAGTGACGGATTGCGTTGTCTGGTCGATCACGAGATCAGCAATCTGGAGTGTGTCCGGTTGCTGAATCGGCGGGCGCCTGAGGAGCGCTCGCACGCGGGCGGTGAGTTCGGTGATGGCGAAGGGTTTGACGAGGTAATCATCAGCACCGCTGTCCAGGCCGAACGTCTTGTCCTCGGTCGTCCCCAGTGCTGTCAGCAGCAGAATCGGCATATCCTTGCCCTGCCCGCGTAAATCCTGCACGATGTCCGTGCCGCTCCGTCCCGGTAGCATCCGATCAACGACCAATAGATCGTACGGCTCGCTCATCGCCATATTCAATCCCTCATCTCCGTCATGTGTCACGTCCACGGCGTGATGCTCACGCCGCAGCGCCTCGGCAATGATCCGGGCAATCTTTCGTTCGTCTTCGATGATAAGGAGGCGCATGAGTATATTATATAAAATATTTTGCTAGTGTGTATAGTGAGCATCTCATACCTGGAGTTGCTCAACACAGTATATAGGCTTATAATTATAATCAATGCATCTGGACGATAAAACATTTACCAATCTACTAATCATTTGTCAGGCTCTTGATGCGAAGTTCCCTCATGGTGCTGACATATTCCAGCGCGTATCGCGGTTGTGCGAGGAGAGTGGCGAGCTCGCTAGCGCCGTTAACCACCTTGAAGGTATGGGCGTCAAGTGCCGCAAACACGGCCAGCCGCAGTATGATAATCTCATCAAAGAGATTCAGGACGTCATGCGCTGCGCGGTTGGTATAGCTATGCATTACGGAGTAGAGCGTGAAGTTGTAGCGGCGATAACTCGGAGCGCCGAGGGAGTAGAGCGAAAATAAGATATAGTGCCTTATGCCCCCTGCTCCACCCACATAGTGTATAATAAGCAGAAAGAAGGGAGACATATGGGACGAGATACAGCAAAACAGCAGCAGCCGATTGTCGAGATTCGTCATTTTCAGATGGCGTTTGGTGACAAAACGGTCATCCAGGACCTCAGTTTTGAGGTGCGACGTGGCGAGGTGTTCGGATTCTTAGGTAGCAACGGCTCGGGAAAGACGACGACGCTTAGAGCGCTGTTGGGGCTATACGAGCCGATGGCTGGCGAACTACTGGTTGACGGCAAACCGTACACGGTTGAGGATAGCGTCAAGCTAGGCTATCTTCCGGAGGAGCGCGGCTTGTACAAAAAAGAAAAAGTCATCGACACTATGATTTATTTTGGCCGATTGAAGGGACTCGGCAAAGAAGAAGCGCGCACGTTCTCCATGAATTATTTGGAGCGAGTTGGTTTGAGCGACAAGGCAAAAACTCGGCTGGATAAATTATCAGGCGGCCAGCAGCAAAAAATTCAGCTGGGCGTGACCATCATGGGCGACCCAGAGTTACTCATTTTGGATGAGCCGACTAAGGGTTTTGACCCAGTCAATCGCCGACTACTAATGAACATCGTCGAAGAGCGACGTAAGGCTGGCGCGACGGTGATATTTGTCACCCACCAGATGGAAGAGGTTGAACGGCTATGTGATCGGCTGATTCTATTAAAAGACGGTCGAGCGGCGGCGTACGGTACGCTAGCAGAAGTGAAAAAGCAGTTCGGCGGTGCGTCAATGGATGATATTTTCGTCAAGGTTTATGGCGGCGAGAAGCAGGAGGTACGTCATGAGTAAGATGCATAATTTGGGAATGGTGTTCAAATTTGAAGTGCTGCGCACTCTGAAAAAACCGACCTTCTGGCTGATAGCGCTGGGTTTTCCGGTTATGATCGGATTGATTTTCGGTATTGTTCTTTGGTCAAATCAGGCGACTAAAGAGGCGGCCGATAAGCTTCAAGAACAAAAATTTAGCATTACTATGACAGATCATTCAAAGCTAATCAAGCCGGAAGTCGCAGCGGTGATGAAAGTCCAATCAGTTGACTCCGAAGCTGAAGGTATCGAAAAAGTTAAACGCCGTCAGACGGATGCTTATTTCTATATACCGAAGAATCTCGAGAAGGACACGATCAGGATATACGGCCAAGATACGGGGGTTTTTGAAAACAATAAGTACGAGGCGGTTGTCCGCACACTACTGAATCAGTCGGTTGATAGTAGGGTCACCGGATCGGAAGCGGCAGTGATTAAGCAGAAAATTAATTCGTCACTCAAGACCTATAAAGACGGTAAAGAAAGCGGCGGTGTGAACGAGATGATCGTGCCAGGGTTCTTCCTGGTGCTGTTTTATATGCTCGTTGCCTTCTTTAGTAATCAGATGCTGACGAGTACTGTCGAGGAGAAAGAAAATCGCACTGTGGAGATGTTGCTGACAACGGTGCAGGCCAGGACGTTGATTATCGGCAAGATTTGGGCGTTGATCGCTCTATCGCTGATTCAGGGGATGGTTATCGTTGTGCCGGTGTTGATTGGCTATTTTGGATTTGGTTCGCAGCTGCACCTGTCTAACTTTGATCTATCGCAAATTGTGTTTGATCCGACGAGAATCGCTGTTGCTGTTGCGCTGTTTGGTGCGAGCTTTACCATGTTGACTGGTCTGTTGGTAGCTATGGGGGCAATGATGCCGACCGCCAAGGAGGCGAGTTCGTGGGTTGGCCTGGTGATGATACTGCTGTTTGGGCCGCTGTACGCCGCGTCAGTATTTGTCTCGTACCCAGAGTCAACGTTCTCGATGGTTATGTCGTACTTCCCGCTTACGGCGCCGATTCCGCTAATGATTAGGAATACGGTCGGCAATTTGTCGCTCATTGAGGCCTTGATCGGCGTAGCGGTCTTGGTGGTGTCTGCGGTACTGATCATGATGCTGGCGGTGCGGATTTTCCGCTACGGTGCGATGTCCTATGACAGCAAGTTATCTCTGTCGGCGTTGCGGATGAAGCGAAAAGCTGATAAAGTTTAGGGTATGAAAGTACGCATTGAAATAGACACCAAAACATTTGTGCGGTTTTGGCTGGTGGTGATTAGCTTTGGGCTGGCGGGGTTGATGATTTATTCGGCGCGGGATGCGCTGATGGTGCTCGGGACGGCGTTGTTTCTGGCGCTGGCACTGAACGCGCCGGTGCGTAAGTTGGCATCGTGGTTGCCCGGCAAGAGTCGGCTGGGCGGGACGGCGTTGGCTTTTATGCTGCTGATCATTATCTTGACCAGTGTAATTTGGTTCGTGGTGCCGCCGCTGGTGCAGCAATCGGCCAAGTTTGCCGAGACGCTGCCGGGGTTGGTCAATGGTGTTAACGAGCAGTGGCACGGGCTGAAGGGTTTCGTTGAGCAGAATGGCTTGCAGCCGCAGATTGATTCGCTGATGAATAATATCCGCGGCCAGGCATCCAGTTGGGCGGCGAGTTTCGGCGCGAATATCCTCGGCAGTATCGGCTCGCTGGCATCATTTTTGGCATCGGCCTTTCTGGTGCTGGTGCTGACGTTCTTGATGCTGCTGGAGGGTCAGGAATGGATGGAGCGGTTGTGGCGGCTGTATCGGGATGAGCAGCGGCGCGACCACCACAAGATGCTAGTCGGCAAGATTTATAACGTGGTGACTGGCTACATCGTTGGGCAGCTGACGGTGTCGGGAATCGGTTCGCTGTGTGCCGGGGCGTTTGTGTTTGGCATGAGCTGGTTCATTCCGGAGATCGCAGCCAACTTGGCGATGCCGACGATTCTGCTGGTGTTCCTACTCAGCCTGATCCCGATGTTTGGAGCAACGATCGCCGGTGTGGTGGTGAGCCTGATGCTGATGCTCAATAGCGTGTCGGCGGGCGTCATCTATCTCATCTATTTTGTGATCTACCAGCAGATTGAGAATAATTTTATCGCGCCAGTTATTCAGGGCAAGAAAGTCGAGCTGTCGGCGCTGGCGATCTTGGTGGCGGTGACGGTCGGGCTGTATGTTGGTGGCTTGGTCGGTGGTGTGGTGGCCATTCCGATCGCTGGATCGCTCAAGGTGCTGATGGATGATTATCTGGCGCATAATCGCGAGCCGCAGGCGCCGCCTCGCCGCTCGCCGCTAAAAAAGGCACTCAAAAAAGCCGCCAAGGAAGCCAGCTAAGGTAAGTACCGAGAGATTATCGGTACGACCAAACTTGACCAGATGGGGTGTCGCGTAGCGCGATGCCCTTTTCGCTGAGTTGAGTGCGAATAGCATCGGCAGCCTGCCAGTCCTTGGCGCGGCGAGCCTGCTGGCGCTCGAGGATGAGTCGCTTTGCTTCATCATCAACGTCTGGCGTGGCGTCCATCAGCCCTAGGCCCAAAACCTCGTCAATTACCTCGAGTAGCTGCAGCAAACCACCACGGTGAATATTCTCCAGTGGCGCATGATCCAGCCGCGAAAAGGCCTCGTCAATCAGCGCCAAGGCCCCTGGTGTATCCAAATCATCATTCAGCTTTTCGATTAGCGCCTGCCGCGCTGCTAATAGCGACACCGTGCCCTCCTGCTCATCTTTCTCATCGTCATCATCCAGCGTGTCGTGCGTCTGGTGTCGCAGCGTCGCATAGCCGCGCCAATGATCCAGCCGCGCCTGGGCCGCTTCCAGAATGTCCCAGGTAAAATTTCCCTCGGTTTGGTAATGCTTGCTGAGAATTGCCAGCTTGAAAGCCATTGGGCTAAAGCCGCGGGCGGTGATATCGCTAAGCGTGATGATATTGCCGAGCGACTTACTCATCTTTCGGCCGTCGACCTTGATATGGTTATTGTGCAGCCAAATTTGAGCAAATTGCTGCCCAGTCAGACTCTCGCTCTGAGCAATCTCGTTGGTGTGATGTACCGGAATGTGGTCGATGCCGCCGGTGTGAATGTCGATTGCATCCCCCAGCGTCTCCCGAGCGATCGTCGAACATTCGAGGTGCCAGCCTGGAAAGCCGACGCCCCATGGGCTGTCCCATTCCATATCGCGCTTGGCGTCCGTTGGTGAAAATTTCCAGACGGCGAAGTCGGTGATGTTGCGCTTGCCTGCCACGCTGACCCGTGCGCCAGCCTCCAGGCCTGCCACGTTCAGTCGCGCTAATTTGCCATAATCCGGCAGCCGCGACGTATCAAAATACATGCCATCACCATCAATCTTGTATAACAACCCCTTCTCATCCAGCCCCTTGGCAAATTCAATCTGCTGCTGGATATAGTCCGTTGCCCGCACCAAATGGTCGGGTCGCACCAATTTCAGCACCTCGTAGGCTTCGTGCTCGGCGATGGTGATATACTGCTCGGCCACGTCCCAAGCGGTCGTGCCCTCGCGGCGCGCACCCTTCTCCATCTTGTCCTCACCGTTATCATCATCGCTGGTCAAATGCCCGACGTCGGTGATATTCTGCGTACGAATCACTGGAATGTCCTGCCAGCGCAGCAATCGTACCAACACATCCCAATAGATATAGCCGACCCAGTTGCCAATGTGTGGCTGTGAATACACCGTCAGCCCGCAGGTGTACATACGAACCGTCTGCCTGTCGAGCGGCTTTAGTTCATCTTTGTGGCGAGTGAGGGTGTTATGGAGCTTCATCGGTTTTATTGTACAGGAAAAAGCAGAGATTGGCGAGCGGCCCTGCCCTGTCGCAACTGAGCGCTACCCCCGCATCCCAGTCGTTATCTAGGCGGCTGTGAGATCTGCCCGTACCTATGGTATGATGATCCTAAGAAGTGTAAGGTGAGAAGGGTAATATATGGATACAACCTTGTTTCAGTACTGTCAAAAAATAGTGCTATTCAGTCAAGACGGCTCTGCTGTGCTGCTCGCTAGGCGTCGCGGGGAGGCTGATTATGATGGCGTATTCTCGTTTATTGGCGGTAAGTTGGAGTCGACGGATGGTGGCCTGGTGAATGGTCTTCGGCGGGAGAAAAACGAGGAAATTGGCTCGGCTGCTAAAATTGCGGTGGTGACGAACATCAGCGTTAATGAATATTTTGTCAAAACTAATGGACAGGCCATGGTGCTGCCGCACTATTATGCCCGGTTCATCGGCGGTGAAATTACGCTCAATGATGAGTATTCTGAATATCGGTGGGTGAACCTACGTGAGTTAGATCAGTTTGAACCAAAGATTGAGACAGTTGCTTCCATGGTTGAGGCCGTCCAAAAGATTATGCGAGTTGCTACCGAGGCGGATTATCGAGAGATATAGTGAAATCATTCCCACTCCAATGAAAATAGCCCACCGAACGAGCTCAAACCAGAACTGGATATGTCTCAACCCAGGAAATGCAAATGATGCATCTCAACCAGTTTGAGCCCAGTCGGCGAGCTATTTTCGGTGGGCTGTTAGCCCTTTATATGGGTCTGCCTGTCGGCGATACTCTAAAGTACAACCCCATTTTTCTGCAGGCGCCTTTTTTATTGCACACATTGATAAAAAGCCCGTAGAGGGCTTCTTTTGACTGAAACACTGTCATGCCTTTAGTGCATGACAGTGTTTCGTTTGATATTAGACGAGCAATGAGGACGCGTCTAAAACGGAACATTTCCATACCTTTCTGAAGGAAAGCTCAAAGCTAAAGGGGGCGACTTCCGCCCTAGACGTAACCTTGAGCAAAAGCTGATATATATATCACTAATAGAATAAAATGTCAATGGATTTTATCAAAAATGTGGTATTATATGCCTTTTTCAGCGTTTTTGGCCTGTTTGTATGCTTTGGTGACCGGTTCTAGGCCGCGGGCGACGCGTTCGCGGTTGGCTCTCAGCTGTTTTTCGTCGCGGAAAGATAGTTTGATGGGCGTGCCGGCGAAGTTGAAGGCTTCGCGCAGGGTGCGCTCCAAGTAGCGTTTGTAGCTCCAGTGGACGAATTTGAGGTTGCTGCCGTAGATGACGAACCATGGCGGTGCCATATCGGTCTGGACGATATAGCGTAGTTTTGGATGTGAGTTCTTCAGGCCGGCTGGCGGATGAGCGGCGACGGCTTTTTGTAAGAGGTCGTTGATGACGCGGGTCTTGCATTCTTGGCGGCGGCGCTTATGTATGTCAAGGGCTAGGTCGAATAATTTGGCGACGTTTTGACCGGTGACTGATGAGGTGAAGATCAGTGGCGCGTAGGGTGTGAATTTAAAATGATAGCTGATTTGCGGTGCTAGTTCGTCGTGAGTGTAGGCATCTTTGCCTTCGACGGAGTCCCATTTGCTGACGACCAGGACTAGCCCCTTGCCTGCTTCGTCGATGATGCCGGCTAGGCGCTGATCAAGTCCAACGTTCAATTCGTTGACGTCCATCAAGAGGAAGCAGATGTCGGCTTCGTTGATGGCCTGCATAGTGCGTA
The DNA here is from genome assembly GCA_963546435.1 of uncultured Candidatus Saccharibacteria bacterium. GTDB lineage: Bacteria > Patescibacteriota > Saccharimonadia > Saccharimonadales > Saccharimonadaceae > Nanosynbacter. Next base: position 4,296 of record CAUUMU010000021.1, on the reverse strand, counting down.
GGACGGAGAACTTTTCGATGCCGGTTTCTTGTTTGCCCTGGCGGCGGATGCCGGCGGTGTCCAGTAGTTCGATGGTCTGGCCGTGGTAGCGGACTTGGACGCGGTTGACGTCGCGGGTGGTGCCGGCAACATTGGCGACGATAGCTTGCTGCTTGCCTGCTAGGGTGTTGAACAGGTTGCTTTTGCCGACGTTTGGCCGGCCAATCAAGGCGACGCGGATGATGTCGTCAGGTGCGGTGGCGGTGGCTGGCGGGATGAGATCGGCAATGTTGTCGAGCAGTTTAGAGATGCTGATGTTGTGCTCGGCAGAGGTTTTGATGATGGTTTTGATGCCGAGACGTTTGAATTCGTCGGTGGGGAGTGAGCCTTTGAGGTCGGCTTTATTGGCGATCAGAAGGACGGGCTTACCGCTTTTTAAGGCTTTTTTGGCGAGCTGGCGGTCAGCGTCTGATGGATAGGCAGTGGAATCGACCATGACGAGAATGACGTCGGCAGCGGCGGAGGCATCAGCGATTTGGTCTTGGATGGTGGCTTCAAATTCGTCTTCGGCGGGTTTGAGGCCGGCGGTGTCGATGAGCCAGAATTCGGCGTGCGTGTCTGCTGCAGCGCGCCCGCCAGCCGTCTCCTCCACGTCGAATGCATCCGGCAACGCCGTCCGCAGAGCTATCGACTTGTCGGAGAGGCTGGCGGTTGTGTTCGCGCCAGGCTCCAGCGCAGGAGGTGTGGCGCTTATCGCAGTCTTCTCAGGAGATGAGACGCGGCGTTTGTATGAGACTTTGCCAACAACGTTGTCGCGGGTGGTGCCGGCTTCGCGGGCGACGATGGCAGTGCGAGTGCGCGTTAGGCGGTTGAACAGCGAACTTTTGCCAACGTTAGCTTGGCCGATGATGGCGACGGTAGGTAGTTTATTAGGCATAATTATGCTTATTATACCAGAGGTGTGAGGATTTGGCGAGGATGAGCGTTATGAGGCTTAATTACTATTTGTTGGGGTGGTTGTCGCTTCAATGCTTGGTACAGGACTAGTTGGTGTTGGCGGAGTGTAACCGCATTCAGGGCTGTTAGGGATGGCGGTGATGCTGCCTGTTCTTGAATTAGCGTTGTAATATCGATACAACAGCGTAGGTCCATTGCAGGCTTTTGCTATATGTGAGTAAGCACTCAATTCCCCTTCCTCGCAGTCGTCGCCACCAGCACAGCCTTTATCAACAATCTTCCAATCAAGATCGGGGTTGCCTCTTGAATCTGTCTTCGTGTCAGCCGCAGGGCTTCCCTGCTCTTGTGCTGTACTGGTTACTTCCGCCTTTTCTTTTGGTGCGCAGCATCCTGACATAAATAGTGCAGTGGTGGCCACAGCACCAAGTACTGCTCCCGCTTTTTGCCATAATGATTCGTTGCCACTATTTGGAAATTCTGATGTATTGCTCACGATTACTCCTTTGTACGCTCTGTATTTATGATATTAGATTATACAATTTGTGTGGGGCTATGGCAAACTAATCCGTTAGAATTCCCTGTGTTTACTGGTGGCCGTGGATAATCTGCAGACGTGCGTAATAGGGGCGTGGGGTTTTTGGTGGGAGGCAATGAAAATAGCCCACCGAACGAGCTCAAACCAGAACTGGATATGTCTCAACCCAGGAAATGCAAATGATGCATCTCAACCAGTTTGAGGTCAGTTCGGTGAGCTATTTTCGGTGGGCGTTAGCCCTATCTCTTTGAAGCCTCCTTTCTCTTGATGTCGAAGAGACTCAGCATCGTGATCACCCCCGCAGGGGCGATCACGATGACGATGTAGATCGTCATCGCAATGATGAATCCCCATCCTCTTGCCCAGGTGGCGAGGAGTAGCGGGAATAGTGTGGCCGCGAACCAAAAGAGGATCCCCGCTCCCCGGAATCTCAATTCGTCGGTGACGGTGCAGACCGCGGCCGTTGCCGCGATGGTCGCCCCCACAAGGAGGATCGCGATCATAATGATCATCGGCGCAAACTGATTCACAATCTTTCCTTTCGGTAGAAGAAAAAGCTCAAAGCTAAAGGGCGACTTCCCGCTCTTTATCGAAAACTTTGAGCTGAAAGCTGATATATATATCACTAATAGAATAAAATGTCAATGGATTTTGTCAAAAATGTGGTATAATATGCCTTTTCGGCGTTTTTGGCCTGGGTTAATCGGTGAACGGTTGCTTAACGAATTCCCCGCGTTTGATGTCGCCGAGGCTGTAATTACCAAAATCTGTCCGGTGGAGTTTGGTGACGGTGTAGCCGAGGGCGGCGAAGGTGCGGCGGATTTGGCGGTTGCGGCCTTCGCTCATCTGGACGATCCAGCGATGGTCGTCGCCCTCGTGCTGGCGTTCGAGCGTTAATTGGCTGGGTCCGTCAGGTAGCTGCACGCCAAAGTCATTGATCATTTGCCGGTGGAGCGGCTGGAGCGGTTGGTCGAGCGTGACCAGATAGCGCTTTATTTTATAAAACGACGGATGTGTCATCTGATGGGCAAAATCCCCGTCGTTGGTGAGGAGGATGAGGCCCGAACTGTCTTTGTCCAGGCGACCGACGGGTTTCAAGTGATGGAGGCTGGTCGGTAATAATTCGTAAATAGTCGGTACGCCGCCCTGAGAGGCGCGTGAACAGAGGTAGCCGACGGGTTTGTGGAGGAGGATGAGTTGGTGGGTTTGAGCGGTGAGTGGTTTGTTGCCGTAGCGAATGATGTCGGTTGTAGTGATGCGTTGACCCAGCTTGGCGGGCTGGTCATTTACCGTGACCTTGCCCTGCTCGATCAGCTCGTCAGCCTGGCGGCGCGACACACCAAGCGCCAGCGCCACGAATTTGTTGAGGCGCTGGGCGGATGAATCGGTAGAATTAGATACTTGCGTTGGTGTCGTCATACTAGGAGGCTACCGGTGGCTGCGGCGGAAAGGCGTTGGTCGGCGGCTGGGGTGTGGTTGGCTGTGCTGGCTCTGTCACGGGGGATGGTCCTCCTTCAGGGGTCGAGGTCTGCTCTGCCTCAGACGTTGGAGCCGGGTCGGTCGGCATCGGCGCCGGGGTGGGCAGGACGAATGGCGTATCGTCATCTTGTGGTTGTGATGATGCCGTGTTGGCGAGCTCGGCATTGATCGCGGTACCAGTATCAAGTGGCTGGTCATCGGCTGGCGTCGGCAGCGGCTCGAGTGCATCAAGCGTCAGGTCGCCGTGCGGCTCGGCCATAGTAGCATCAGGCGTCGGCAGCGTGAAGTCGTTTGAATCTGGCGCTGGCTGTGGTGAGGCCTGCATAGACTCGAGTTGGTCGCTGAGCTCCTGCTCCATCATCTTGGACATATCAGGCTGTGGTTCTTGGCTCAGCGGCTGGATCACCCGCTCACCACCATGGCTGGTCGGCTGCGGCGATGGTGATGAGGACGGTGCTGTTGGCTCTGGCAGGGCGTCGGCCGGTGGCGTTGGTGCTGGCTCAGGGGACGGCGCTGGGTCAGAGACCGGAGGTTGCTCTACCTCGGGTGCTGGAGTTGGCGCTGGGTCGGCTGGCGTCACTGGTTCTGTGGTGGCCGGCTCGGCGGTTTGCTCAGTCGATGCGGACGGAGCCGTCGGTGCCAATGGGGCGCTCGGCAGGACGAACGGTGCTGGGTCGGTTGCTGGAGGGGTCGAATTGTCTGGGCTAGCTTGAGCGGGTGCGATGGCTGAATCATCCTGAGTCGGTGGAGTTGTTGGTGCCGGGGTGACAACTTGTGTGGCGATTGGCCCGGCGAATTTATCGCTTTCGAGGACTGTGCGTTGCTCGACGGGGACGGCGGAAATTTCATCTAAAAACTGTCGAGCCTGCGCGTCGGCGGCTGCTATCTCTGCCGGTGATGGCAAGGTGACTGCCGGAGCGTCTTGCTGGGTGGCCGGTGCCGCCAACGGCGCGCCAGCTGCTACGGGTTCTGCGGCCGGAGCTGGTGCGACTGGCGCGTCGCCGAGCACTTCGTGGACCGTGCGCACCACGTCTTCGATGCCGACTTGTGACTTGACGAGGTAGCGATCAGCGCCGAGGGCTTCACCACGTTGCCGCTGGTCTTCGGATGACAGCGCGGTCATCATGATGACTTTGACGTCGCGTGTCTCGGTGGTCGAGCGCAAGATATCCAGCATGTCAAAGCCAGAAATCTTGGGCATCATCACGTCACTGACGATCAAGGCCGGGCGTTCTTTGATAGCCATAGCTAAGGCCTCTTCACCGTCGCCCGCCGAAACGATGTCGTAGCCTTCAGCTAGTAACCTGACGCCGTAAATCTCGCGCAGGCTTTTGTCGTCTTCTACT
>CAUUMU010000020.1:0-15308 GCA_963546435.1 uncultured Candidatus Saccharibacteria bacterium | reverse complement strand
ACTCGCCAAAAAGCTTTCCGAATGCGCCCGCTGATGTTGAACAATTTTTGTATGGTGCGCGCGTGACGGCGGTGCGGCGGCGGGCAAAGGTACTGATGATTGATCTGGATACTCGCTACTCGCTGGTGGTGCATTTGAAGATGACGGGGCAGTTGGTGTTTCGCCAAAGCTCTCGCTATAGCGCTCGGGTATCCCCAAAAAAATCTCGGGACCCACGTAACGTTGCCCAAGATTTTTCTACGGATACCGCTCGCGAGATCAACGACTTTGCTGGCGGCCATCCAAACGACAGCTTGATTGGTGAGCTACCAGATCGGTCGACGCGTGTGCAGATTGAGTTTGTGGACGGGTCGCGGCTGTTCTTTAACGATCAGCGCAAATTTGGCTGGGTGAAATTGTTGCCGACTGACGAAGTGAAAAACCTGCCGTTCATGCAAAAAGTCGGGCCGGAGCCGCTTGATCCTCAGACGCGCGCCGAGGATTTCATCCAGCGGATTCGTCGTCGCCAAAACTCGATGATCAAGCCAGCTTTCCTTGACCAAGCGGTGATCGCTGGGGTTGGTAATATTTATGCGGACGAGGCGCTGTGGGCGGCACGGCTGCATCCGCAAATGCGGGTAAAAAATGTCAGCGACCAGCAGCTGAACACATTATTTAATGAGTTGCGGCAAATCTTGCAATTGAGCATTGATCAAGGAGGCTCAACCGATAAAAACTACGTTGATGCCGAGGGCCGAAAAGGGAATTATCTGACATTTGCTCATGTATTTCGGCGTGAAGGCCAAGCCTGCCATCGCCACCCCGATCAAGAGGTCATTAAGCTAAAAGTCGGCGGTCGCGGTACGCATGTGTGCCTAGTCTGCCAGAAGCCACCAGTATTTGACAAGTAGTGGTTTATGGTGTATGCTACAGGAATATGGCAGGAATAGATCAACCACCACGCAATGGTCAATTTGGTAAAGAGTCGGATCGGGAGTGGTCGGAGATATTGGGCGATCCAGATGACATGGATACTGAACTGGCGGCCCTAGTAGAGAAAGCAGAGCATGCTTCTGAGGTTAGAGATAATGTTGCTTTTTGGATCAATAACATGCTGGAGAAGCATGGCGTGAACACAATTTATCAGCTGGGATTGAGTGATGAAGAGTCGTCCAAAAGAGAGGATGCTGTCTTTGAGGTCTACCGACAAGATGTAGAAAACGGTGATTTTAGCAAGCTAGATATTTCAGCTCTTGAGGAGTATGGAGGGGATAAGTTAGCACTGGCTGCGGCGATTGATTTTCAGCTACGGGTTTACCTTGCAAAGCGTATTGCGGGTGAAATATTTGTGATAATGTGTGCGTCACCTGAGCTGGGTTCTCAACGCGTGATGGATGGTGCTGATAAAACAGACATGATCGCAGACCATCTGCTGGTGCTTGATGAGACGTCCCGCTCGCCTTGGTTTGGTTTTCTCAATGAAGCACTTGGTGGTGAGGATGTTTCACCAGAACAGGTGGAGCGGGTAATGGATGCTCAGGCTGCTGCTAATAAAACAGGCGATCCGTATGAGAAATCTCGTGAGTTTTATACCGCATATTTATGGAAACTGGCGGTGGGCTTTCTGCGGTGCAAACAGCATTGGTAGCGTATGATATTGCTGGCCTTGCTATGAAAGAGATGACCGATCAGGCTAGTGGCGGGGAATACGCATACTGCATAGAGAAATTGCAGCGTATTGGCTTATCTGATGAGCAAATAACTACGTTGATAACCGCATATAAAGAGATTATGCAAAAGCCGAATAACGCGGAAGAATAAGTCAGTATACCGAAAGGCATGGCCTAAGGGGGTATTTGGTATAATTAAGTCGTGATCTATCTCCTCTACGGCGACAACGAATTTGAGAAACGGGCGGCGCTTGCGGCGCTGGTTGGTGATATGGAGGTGGTGCGGCGTGACGGCGAAGAGCTGACGGCCGCCGAGGTCTGTGAGGTGGTGATGGGGCAAAGTTTGTTCGCCGCTGAGCAGGTGGTGGTCATTACTGATGCGAGTCAGAATGTGGCCCTGTGGCGTGATTTGCCGGAATTGCTCAGCGGCGTGGTGACCACAGTTGTGCTTCTGGAGACAAAACTTGATAAGCGCACAAAAACGTATAAGTGGCTGAAAAGTCATGCCGAGGTAAGGGAATATGCTTGTTTCACTGAACGCCAAAAGCCGCAGCTGAGTGCGTGGTGTGTTGAGCGGGCCAAGGTGCATGGTATAGTGTTGACGGCGGCACAGGCGACGACACTAATCGATCGGCTGGGGTTTGATCAATCACGGCTTGATCTGGTGTTGCAGCAGTTGGTCTTGGCTGGCGAACTGAATGATGAGCTAATTAATGCACTGGTGCCGCTGGCTCCGGTTGAAAGTGCGTTTGAGTTGTTTGCGGCAATGCTGGATGGCGACCGGGGGAAAGTGCGCGCGATCATTGCCTATCTCGAGGCGGAGAGCGGTGATGATGGGGCGTACCAAACGCTGGGGCTACTGGTTTCACAATTGGTGCAGCTGAACGCGCTGGTGCTATCTAGCGGTGACACGGGGGCAGTGGCTCGTAATTTTGCGGCCCATCCGTATGCGCTGCGAAAGGTAGCGCCGTATGCAGCGCGGATAACACAAGCGCAACTTGCGGTAATTAACTCTGCCTTGGCGCAGGCTGATGAACATATGAAGACAACCCGTGTGTCGCCGTGGCTGTTGGTTGAGGCGGCGCTGATTGGGGTGATCAGAAGAGATCACTAAGCTGCAAACTGTTTATACACTTGACAAAATAAGTATGATATAGTACAATGCAAACCACTATTAGTTTACTAGAAAGGTAAAAAGGAATTAGCCATGGTATTCAAAGATACGGAGCTTGATACGCAGGGGTCTGATAAACAACAGTCTTTAGACGAACGGCAAAGGCAGTGGATGGAGCTGGGGCTCGAGGAAAAAATGGCTAGAAAAGAAACAGAGATTAGCCGAGAAGCTATTGACAATGAGCCTGCGTTAGTGATCGCCGAGATGGCAAAGTATGTTGGCGAAGAGTGTCCTCATCTCGTTCAGATATTTGAGGAGACTAAACGTATGCAACTATCTGACAAACACCTGAGCTCATTAGCAGCAGATATAGATATAAGGTTAAATAAAACAAGACCCGAAGAATTGCATGAGATTGCCGGGGAGATCAAGGATAACTATGATACATGGGCAGAGGGAAGGGCTGCACCGCCAATTGGCTCAAGAGGTCCACGTGGTGACGGTTATAAAACTCAGTATTTGTATGAAAGTATGATGGGGAACGGGCTTCCTAAGGAATTTTTTGACAAAATGGCCGTGGCATCCGTTCATTTTAATTATGTTTATCACCCAGACTCTCCGCAGAGTCAGATATATCAACAAATGCGACTTAACTCAGGGCGAGTGTCTGACATTGATGAGCTACAGGAGCAAACACTGAGAATTGCTGATGAAAGTCTTTATGATGCGGTAAAGCTGGTTATAGGGAAAAAAGAGCATGTGATTCGTGGAGTTTTTTGTGAGACGGACAATTATTACCCACAGCTCGTAACTCGGATGATAACAACGCTCGAGGTAGATAAGGGCTTGCCACAAGGGGTTCTGTTGGAGCGAGTTAATATGGATGACTTGTTCCATAGAATAAAGGAGGATCTTGGCCCGCGAACAAGCACTAGACTTTCTCGGTACTAGGGCTCACAAATTGTAAAATACTCCCGCCAGCCGACGGGAGTATTGTTTATGCAAACGTGAATGGCTAGTTAGCCTCTTTGGCTGCTGGCTTTTTTGCAGCGGGTTTTTTGGTAGCGGTTGGTTTCGCGGTGGTTTTTGCTGTCGTCTTTGCTGGGACTTTGGCGGCGGGTTTTTTGGTAGCTTCAAGCTTCACGCCGGCCTTTTTAGCGACAGCTGAGAGGGCACTCTTGCGCCGAGCGGCAGTATTTTTCTTGAGCAGGTTCTTCTTGACAGCGGTGTCGAGCTCACTGTGAGCAGCGGCTAGCGCCTCAGCACTCGGCTCAGCCATGAAAGCTTTGACGGCTGACTTGATGTCGCGCTTGATACCGATATTGCGCTCGCGACGTTTGAGGGTTTGTTTGGCCCGTTTGATGGCGGATTTGATGATTGGCATAGATTTCCTTTACCTCTATAAATTTGTTTCGCTAATCAAGGATGGATTATACAGAAAAACCCAATAAAAGTAAAGAGTGGTTCGTATTGACGATAATCTATTGACTTTCCTGAAATGCTTATGTATAATGTGATTCAACGGTATAAACAAAAATAAACAGGGACACAACAATGGCGAGCCAGTCACAAAAGCAGCAGATCATTCAGAGCATCAAAGATGTGACTAATATCTTGGTGACGGTGAGCGCTGATCCATCGGTGGACGAGCTATCGGCAGCGTTGGGGCTGACGATTTTCCTAAATAAACTGGGCAAGCACGCCACGGCTGTTTTTAGTGGCAAAGTCCCGCCGGCGATTTCGTTCCTCGAGCCTGACGAGACGTTTGAAGCTACAGCGGATAGCCTGCGTGATTTTATCATCGCGCTTGATAAGGAAAAAGCCGATCATCTGCGCTACAAGGTGGTTGATGATGCGGTGAAGATTTTTATCACGCCGTACCGGGCGACAATTACCGAGGCTGATCTAGAGTTTTCGCAGGGCGATTATAACATTGAACTGGTGCTTGCGCTGAATGTTGAGAGTCAGGATCATCTCGACAAGGCGCTGACGGCCCATGGCAAGATTTTGCATGATGCAGTGGTGTCGACGGTGACTGCTGGTATGGTGAGGAGTAGTCTCGGGACGGTTGATTGGCATGATGATAAGGTATCAGGCGTGAGCGAGATGCTGGTTGACCTGATTGATGAGTTACGAACACCGAAAGTGACCATGGATGAGCAGATCGCAACAGCACTGCTGACCGGTGTTGTGGCGGCGACGGAGCGGTTCAGTAATAACCTAACCTCGTCGCGGGTGATGACGTTGGCGGCAGAGCTGATGGCGGTTGGCGCGAACCAGCAACTGATTGCTACTAAGTTGGCCGAGGGGCAGGCGATTAAAGCCGAGGAGCACTCAGAGCTAGAGCAATCAAAGCAGGCGGCTGATGCAGCTGATGATAAGACGGATGACGACGGCCAGGATGGCGCTAATTTTAAGGTTGAACGGGGAAAACGCTCGCAGTCAGCTGAGTCAAAAAGAGATGATGGTGCGTTGTCAATTAGCCACGAGCGGCGGGGTAGCCTTGATGATGTGGCCAAGCAGACTCGGGCCGAAGAGCAGGATGCAGCGGCTCGTGTGGCCACGGCGCAGCTTGATCGCCTTCGAGCAGCGTCAGTGACGAGCGGACGGAGCAGTGCGACATCGACATCGCAACCAATCAGTGCGTCGGTGTCGGCTGAGCCAGAAACGGCCACGCCACTACTAGGTGGAACGTTGAACGCAACGACGGAGCGGGCGGCTGAGGATAAGCGCCGCGATCTTGATACTGATCAAAACAAGACTATCTTGCATCACGGCACCTATGTCGGTGCGTCGCGGCCGGCCCTCGGCGAATCGCCGTTGAATGCCGCCATGGGGAAGTCTGATGAACCGCCGAGCGTTGACCCGTTTGCGACCACCAACAAAGACGAAGCGGTCATTGCCGCGCTGAAGGAGGAAACGCAGGCGCTGGCTGACAAGCAGACTCAATCTACCGCGCCGCCATCGCTGCCAGATTCTGAGCGCGACGCCCGCGCGGCAATTACCGAGGCGCTGGCTGCTGCACCGCCGCTTGAACCCGCGGCTTCGCCTGCTCCGGTAGTCTCATCTTCGCCGCTACCGACAGTGTCGTCTGCTCCGGCTACGCTCGCTGACATTGAGTCTAATGTGATGCATGGCTTGCCACCGCTGCCTGATTTCTCTGACTTTTCGGGTTCAGGCCTACCGCCGCTGCCACCAACTCCGGTCGGTGCCGCCGATGGTGGACTGCCAGCGTTGAACACACCGCCTTCAGCACCGTCCGCCCTGGCGCCGCCGCGCGCCTTTAATCCGTCCCAATTCCAGATCCCGGGGCAAAAATAGCCCATGGATGAGGTGTTGCTCATTGATAAACCAGCTGGTATGACGAGTTTTGGGGTAGTAGCGCGGTTGCGGCGAGTGCTCAGCCAGGCGGCGGGCAAGAAAGTGAAAGTTGGCCATACTGGTACGCTCGATCCGTTTGCTACGGGACTGATGATTATTGTGACGGGCAAGAAGTGTCGCGAGGCCGATACCTTTACCAAGCTCGATAAGTGGTATGAAGCAGAAATCATGCTTGGCGAGGTATCGACGACCGGTGATCCTGAGGGTGAACTGACTCACGTGTCGGCGCGGCAGCCGTCCTGCAGTGAGATTGAAGCGGTACTCAGTATATTTGAGGGTGAAATTAAACAGCGCCCACCGATATTTAGCGCCATCAAGATCAATGGCCGTCGGGCCTATCAGCTGGCACGTCAGGGTCAGCCGGTCGATATGCCAGAGCGCACCGTGTCGATCTATGCCTTGGAGCTTGTCGCCTATGAATATCCCCGCCTGGCTATCAGGGCGCATGTTTCGAGTGGTACGTATATTCGGAGCTTAGCGGTTGATATTGGTCAGCAGCTGGGAACAGGGGCTTACTGTCATCAGCTGCGCCGCCAGGCTATCGCTGAATATGACGTCGCTCAGGCAAAACCATTAGCAGATTTTGGGATTTCGTCTTGAAGTGCTATTATCAAGACATGGGTAGGCAGACAGGTTTTACAATTGTTGAATTATTAATTGTGATGGTCGTGATCGCGATTTTGGCGACCATCGGTATTGTGTCATATTCAGGCGTGCGCCAGGATGCTACTGATACCAAGATTCGCTCCATCGTCAAGATCGCCGGGGACGCGTTGCAGGTATATGACACACAGAAACGAACGCTGCCGTCAGGACAGGGGACGTTCAACAACGCTAATAGCGTTGACTCACTTGTACCACAGTATATCCAGCCGGGGTATCGCGAGGGTGTCAGCAGCAAAAACGCGTCAAATCCAAACGATATTTTTGTTTGGTATCCGTGCAAAGATACCTCTGGCAAGATAACAGGTATTGCGGTATTTGCGGCTCTTAATTCCGCCAAGCCGCAGGAGTCGGCTCAGGTTAATGCGGTCAAGGCGACCTGTAACATTCCGGGCGCCGCCGTGCCGACCACCGGTAATCCAGCGTATAATTACGTGCAGACATTTTAGTAGTGCAGCTGATTTGCGTTTTTAGCGTAGCATTGGTATAATGACGAGGCTATGATTAGCAAAGACGATAAAGCGAAAGCAATTGCTTTGACTCAGGTCAACAAGGACGACGTTGGCAGCCCGCAGGCGCAGGTGTCGATCTTGACGGCTCGTATCAAAGAGGTCACAAAGCACCTGAAGGCGAATAAGCACGACTTCATGGCACGCCGTGGCTTAATCCAGATGGTTGGCAAGCGTAAGCGCCTGCTCAAATACCTGGAGCGAACTGATTTTGAGAGTTATAAAGCGGTTGTGGCTGCCCTGGGTCTGCGTAAATAGTCGCGCCGGGTAGTTGTACGGATATCCACCTTGATATATCACGAGGTGGGTATTTTGATTTAGCGCGGTGTGGCTACAAAAACCGTCCGGCCGTCAGCTGCGCCGCCAAGCGTGCATGAATAGAGGGTAAGCTGTGGTTTGTTGGTTCGGTTTTCGATGTGAACGGCATCCGGCTTGACATCAAATAGCCGGGATATGACATAGGTATAACGCTTGCCGCGGTAGTCAATGATTATTTCATCACCAGTGCGCAACTTATCAATGTTGTAGAATGGTGATTTTTGGATGGTTTGCTGCGGCGTCAGGCCCATGATAAATCGATGGGCCGACAAGACGAAGTTGCCGCCGTCGACTGGATTGCCATTGTTTGGTTGGCGCCACCACGCACCCCGCTCCATAGTTTCGGCGCCGCCAGTAGCGTACGGCACGTTAATGTCAATTTTGGGGATGTAGAGACGGTCCTCGGTGATGGTGGTTTCTGGCGTAGCGGCGAGAAGCTGGGCGGTTTGGTTGCGCGTTGGGTTAATGAGCTGGGCGCGAAAGAATGGGCTAAATGCCGTGATGAGCGTGTAGCCGCCACCAGCGAGCATGATAATAGCCAGACTCATACTGAGCCATCGGCGGCGGTTTTTGGCGTGGGTTATCTGCTTCACTTGTTAATTGTAGCATGGGCGGGGTCAGCCTAGCAGCATGGGCCGTTGTTTTATCGGGGTGAGCCGATCTGTTCGATGGGGTGCTGATTGACTTTTTATAGTTTTTATGCTAAATTACAGATTATGAGTGAATATGCACCGCAGGCTGATAAATTACCACCAGATGTGGCTGACCAAGTGATGAAGGTTAGTGGAGTTCTGGTTGCTGTTAAGAAACAGCTTGGTCCGAATGGGGGACGGTTAAGTGATGGCCCGCTGCATCTTGAGAAGTTGGAAGAGCCGAGTGCTGATGACCATAGCCCAAGGTTTACGAATGCGGATGACTTTTGGAAAAACGGTATGGATCCGCCACAAGCAAATCCGTCACAAGACGGCTCTGATACGTCTGAAAAACTGCCGAGTAAATTTGTTAATAATTTTTGGCAGTACTTTTTTCCGGATGAAATGTTTGAGAAGGATGAGCTGTTGGGCTCGGTTGTGCTAAGCAAACCACCGCGACAACGGTTGAAGCTGGCGGGAGGAGAACTCCTCACATCGGTTCAGCAGCTGTTTGGGATGTTATTTGAGGATACCAATATTGATAGTCACAAACTTACTACCCTGGAGTCAGCAGCTGGCGAAGAGCACCTTACCGATCTTAAGGAGGCAATGTTTATGCTCTATGTGCTGGCACTACATACGGTTACTCAACAAAATGTTATTGAGGCTGAGTGCTCAAGTGCGCATGAGTATTTGTGCAAATAGGAGTTCGGTATGGTAAGAAATATGAACACAGAGCCACCAAGGATAAGTCGGCGCGGTCTATTGTGTGGTGCGGTTGGGACAGCGGCGGCCATAGCTGGTGGGCTACTTATGAACTGTGGCGATGAAAGTCAACGGAGATTATCGATAGAGACGAATGCTTCAAAGCTTGACATTGAAAGGGCGTATGAGATATATGGTCAAGCATGTGATATGTTTCGGCAATGTATTAAGGGCGCACCTATATTTACTGGTGAGATGCCGCCGATATTGCCATCACCCGCGTCGGTATCTGTCTCTCGAGGCGGAGGTAAGCGCGGTTTTATGACGGGGAGTGCGCTACTGCGTAAGGCCGGTCATTCTGAGCGAGCAGTGATAGGCACGGGAGTCTCTTCGGATTTGGGTGATGATAGTAGGGTGCGCGTAGCCGTCGCGTTTGAATTGTTGGCAGGTAAGCCCGAAGCTAAGATTGCTGAGCTGATGGCGGTTTGGGGAGTATCGAGGCGAGGGTTACCGACAGAACGTGCCTTTCGGGATATACTGTATGAAATTGATCCGGAAGAGCTGATGCTATCCTTTGTGCCAGTATCTCAGAGGCAACCGACAGCGCCAACTAGTGAGCAGCCGTATGAGTGGACTGCTATGCTGCCGGGAATGGAGAGTTTTAATGTGATACAACAAGTCGTTGGTGCGGTTGGCGGTAGCTCACCGGAGGTGTTGTTACCAACGCCAAAGGTTTTGGACCGAGTAAGTGAGCAGCTCGCTGCGGTTCGGGATGCGTTTGGTCGGGCCGGCTTCCTATAAAGTATGCGGCCCTGTGATATAATAGAAAGTGCGAATATAACCCGCAGACGGTGATGGATGTGTGGTGTGTTGATAATAAACCAGCACGCGTACACCTGTTACTGTCTTTGCGAGAAAGAGAGGATCTATGGCAATTATTAATCCAAGTGGTAAGGAGATTTTTAGCGTTACCACCGAGCTGTGCGGCCGGCCGCTGACGCTGGAGGTTAACCGCGTCGGCTTTCGGACGACGGGCAGCGTGCTGGTGCGCTATGGCGATACGGTGGTGCTGGGCAGTGCCCAGGTAGGTAGCCGGCCGGTGCAGCTGGATTATTTCCCGCTATCGATTGATTACGAAGAACGGTTCTATGCGGCGGGTAAAATTTCTGGTTCGCGGTTTATCAAGCGCGAAGGCCGTCCCAGCGACGAAGCAGTACTGATCGGCCGGCTAATCGACCGTCCAATTCGGCCGCTGTTTCCGAAGGGTTACCGCCAAGAAGTGCAAGTGGTGGCGACGGTGCTGAGCATGGATCCGGATTTCCGCCCGGACGTGGTGGCGATGATTGCGGCGTCGAGCGCCTTGATGCTGACCGGGACACCGTTTGACGGGCCGGTAGCGGGCTTGCGGGTGGGCCGTGTGAATGGTGAGTTTAAGGCCTTTTTGACGCCAGAGGAACGTGAGCAATCTGATTTGGATTTGGTAGTAGCTGGTATCGAGAGTGGCATCACCATGGTGGAAGCTGGCGCCAAGGAAGTATCAGAAGAGGTGATCGTCGACGCCATGGCGTGGGCGCACCAGATGATGCAGCCGGCGATTCAGTTGCAGCGCGAGCTAGCAGCCAAAGTCGCGCCGACCCCGCAGGAATATGAATTAGTTTTACCTGATGAAGCAATTCAGCAGACGGCTGACGAATGGGTTGACGGCAAGCTGGGCGAGAAAATTCGCCGGCCGTACCCGGAGCGCAACGAAGTGGTTAATGAGATTCGCTGGGCGTTCCACGAAGCGATGGCCGAAAAGCTGGGCTTGAGCGCTGAGGAATATGACGAAGTACGCGACGAATACGATGAAGCATTTACCTTGGCGTTGCATAAAGATGTTCGCCGCGGTATCGTCGAGGATAATATGCGTCCAGACGGTCGCAAATTGACGGAAATCCGCCCGCTCAGCTCAGAGGTTGGTTTGCTGCCGCGAGCGCACGGTTCAAGCCTATTTACTCGCGGCGTGACGCAGGGTATGAATATTGTGACCTTGGCGCCGCTGAGTTACGCCCAGCTGGTTGATACCATGGAGGTTAACGACGGCGAGCGGCGCTATATGCATCATTACAATGCGCCGGGCTATACGGTTGGCGAGGTTAAGCGGATGGGCAGTCCGGGCCGGCGCGAGATTGGCCACGGCTATTTGGCAGAGCGAGCCTTAACGCCAGTGCTGCCGAGCGAGGAAGATTTCCCGTACGCT
Source organism: uncultured Candidatus Saccharibacteria bacterium (assembly GCA_963546435.1). Classification (GTDB taxonomy): domain Bacteria; phylum Patescibacteriota; class Saccharimonadia; order Saccharimonadales; family Saccharimonadaceae; genus Nanosynbacter. The sequence continues at coordinate 4,098 of CAUUMU010000020.1, read as the reverse complement.
ATTCGCAGTGTTACCGAAATTATGAGCCAAAACGGTTCGACGTCGATGGCAGCGACCTGTTCGAGCTGTCTGGCGTTGATGGACGCTGGCGTGCCTCTCTCGGCGCCGGTTAGCGGTATTGCCATGGGCTTGATGATGGATGGTGAGACGCCGTATGTTTTGAGCGATATTGCCGATGCCGAGGATTTTGCCGGCGATATGGACTTCAAGGTGACTGGTACCAGTAAGGGCATTACCGCACTGCAGATGGACATGAAAGTGCACGGCTTGCCGGTGGCGGTGCTGCGCCAAGCGATTGAGCAGAGCAAGGCTGGTAGGGCATTTATCCTTGACCATATGCTAAGTATTTTACCAGCGCCGCGGGAGACACTCAGCCCGTACGCGCCGCGGATTGAAAAGCTAAAGATTGATCCGGATAAAATTGGCGCGGTCATCGGCAAGGGCGGCGAGGTGATTAACAAGATTACTAGCGAGACTGGTGCCGAGGTTGATATTAAGGAAGACGGCCTGATTACCATCGCCAGTCCGAACGGCGAATCGATTGAGAAAGCGCTAAATTGGATCAAGAGCTTGGTCGAGGAGCCGGAAGTTGGCAAAATCTACCAAGGCAAGGTCGTCAGTATCAAAGATTTCGGGGCCTTCGTGAATATCCTGCCGGGGATTGACGGGATGGTGCATATCTCTAAGTTGGCCGATCACCGCGTGGCTAAGGTGACTGATGTAGTCAAAGAAGGACAAACCGTTCGCGTGAAAATCACCGGTATCGATGAACGCGGTAAAATTAACTTGACGATGATCGGGTTATAACTTTTGCTTTTTAGCAAAATACGATACAATGAGAATGTAAGAGTAATTGAGGGGGATTATGGACGACAAGAATAATAAGAACGTACCACAACCGACAGCAACATCGCCCGTGGCGACCGAGCAGACTGCTCCGGCGCCCTCGCAGCCAGTACCACCGGTGCCGCAGCCACAGCAGCCACTGCAGCAAGGTGTACCGATGCAGCCCAAGAAAGGGTTGAGCAAGGGTGCGCTATGGGGTATCATTGGCGGTTCAATAGGTTTGATAGTTATCGTGGTTGGCATCGTGCTGGCTGTTATATTCCTTGGTGGGCCATCAAAAGCCGACTACCAAGAAGCTGCTAAGACACTGAAGGAGTTTGACGGCAACAGCCTCAACTCGGCACTCAAGTCGTCGAATGCTGATAACGCAAAGAAGCTGATTGAAGAGGCGGTGGGACGTGCTGATTTGATGATGAAGAAGCTTGATTCATCGAAGATTATGCGCGACGAGGAGACCAAAAAATCCTTTGGCGAGTACAAGACTGCCTATGAAAAGGTGCGCCCAAATATGCTTGCCATCGCCAATCTGATAGGAGATATGAAAGATTTCTCCAAGAAGTGTTCACCGAGCTATTTTAGCTATATCGGTAAGCCAGCAGATGAAGTTAGGAAGCTCTACGATGAAAAAATGAGCGGCTGCTATCAGTTACTCGATAACATTACCAAATCAGAGCAAAAAGAAGTGCAGGACTTTGGTAAGCAGATGAAAGAGTATTACAAGGCGTTAGGTGATTTCTTTGTAGCACGCGCCAATAAAGATTACAGTGTTCAGGCACCGCGCCTGTCGTCAGGCAGGTCAAACCCGCTATCCAATTTTGCCAAGAAAATCCAAGAATCAAATTTGCAGAAGCACGAGAAAGACTTCGTCAACCTGGTGAAAGAAAAAGCTGAAAAGTAATTTTCGCCTCGGCATCAAGCAAAACACCTCGCATAGTGACGAGGTGTTTTGTATAATAGAAATATGGATGAGGCAGCGCGACTGGAGGTTTTGGCGGCAGAGATTGTCGCTGGTGATATTTGTCATGACTTGGCGCTGCAGGCAACGCAGCTGGTGATGGGCGACGGTCGAGCTGACGCGGACATTGTATTTATCGGTGAAGCACCAGGAAAAAACGAAGACCTTCAGGGCAAACCATTCGTTGGGGCAGCTGGTACATTTCTTGACGAGATGTTAGCCGCAGCCCAGTTACGTCGCCAAGATGTCTATATCACCAATATTGTTAAATATCGGCCGCCAAACAATCGTGACCCACTACCGGAGGAGAAGCGCGCTTTTTGGCCGTATTTGATGCGTCAACTGCAAATTATTCAGCCAAAGGTAGTCATCACATTGGGTCGGCATAGCGGCATGGCATTTATTCCTGACTTGGCGATCTCGCGTGATCATGGCAATCCGCGCTGGGCGCAGTTCAACGGTTTGAAGTTCTTGGTGATCCCACTGTATCATCCGGCAGCAGCGCTGTATAACGGGGCATTACGACAGACGTTAATTGATGATTTTGTGCGGGCGGCGCAATTGGCCGCCCAGGCGAGCGCCTGAGCTATTTTTGACAAGAGTTGGCGCCCCGTGCTATAATGGACGCAATTGTTAGGGGATAGATTTGTCGTACGTTGCCCCCGTGTCTATCGCCTGTCATTCTAATTTTGCAAGGTATATTTTTATAAAAGGAGAACAATACGTATGGGCCAAAGACGACTCGCGACGCCGAAAGGCGATGATCAGTCAAAACGACCAGCTACAAAAAAAAGTAATACGGCGGTGATGAATAGTACCACCACTCGCAAGGGCGAAGTGTTTCGGGCGCAGCGGCGGACGAGCGAGAATGTTAACCTCAGGGCGTCGCAGCACGTGATCGATATCCCAGTCAATAAGTCGGTCTACAACGGCTATGGCGGCGAGCAATTTAGTGCCAAAATGCAGCCAAAACGGACTCGTGGTGGCAAGCCAAAACTACGGATTATCCCAATCGGTGGTGTCGGCGAAATGGGCATCGGTAAAAACATGAACGCCATTGAGTATGACGATGAGATTATCATTGTGGACATGGGTTTCCTGTTTCCGGGTAGCGACTATCCAGGAATCAACTACATCACCCCAGATATCACCTGGCTGGAGGAAAATAAGCACAAGATTAAGGCGCACGTGTTCACTCACGGACATCTTGATCACATCGGTTCTTTCCGGCACTTTATTCACCGAATTCCAGCGCCAGTCTATGCGTCGAAGTTTACTATCGGTATGCTAGATAAGTCGCTGGCTGATGCCGATACTGATTTTCAGCCAGACTTTCGAGTGATGGATCCATTGAGCCATGAAATTGTTCAGGTGTCGAAACACTTTTCGGTGGAATTGGTGCGGGTGAATCACTCTATTCCAGATTCGACAGCGGTGATCATTCGGACGCCACTGGGTGTGATTATTGATTCTGGCGACTGGCGATTCGAGGAAAGTCCGGTTGATGGTCAGAAGTTTGACCTTAAACGCATGACTGAAGTGGCGTCCAAAGAAGGCGTGTTGATGTTCATGAATGAATCGACCAACTGTGAGTCGGCTGGTACGCACACCCACACCGAGTTTGATATTCAATATTCCATCGGTCAGGTGATGGATAAATTCAGCAACAGCCGAGTAATTTTAAGCTGTTTCTCGTCACAGGTCCACCGCTTGCAATTGATTTTGGAAGAAGCGCATAAGCACGGACGTAAGGTGGCGTTTGCCGGTTTTTCAATGATCCAGAACTTGGAGGTGGCGCTGCGCTCGGGAACCATCAAGATCCCCAAAGATACCGTCATGAAGATGGAAGACATCATCAAGTTGCCAGACAATCAAGTCACCGTGGTTTGTACTGGTTCACAGGGTGAGTTTAATGCCGTGTTAAATCGCATGGCGACCGGTGCGCACAAGCACATGAAGATTAAAGGCTCTGATGTGGTGGTGTTTAGCTCCAATCCAATTCCGGGCAATGAGAAGAACGTGGTGCGAACGGTTGATGGCTTGATGCGCGAAGGCTCTGATGTGATTCAGAATGGCAAAACGCACCTGACCGGGGTTGGGCCGCTACACTTGTCGGGCCATGGGTATTATGACGACCACATTAAGCTGATTAACGCCTTGAACCCAACGTACTATATGCCAATTCACGGTGAATTCCACATGCTGGTGCACAATGCGCGGCTGGCAGAGAAAGAGTGTGGGATTCCTAGGAAGAATATCTTTGTGTGTGACGCCGGTGATATTATTGAAATTGATAT